>NZ_JBFBBN010000006.1:0-260046 GCF_040682715.1 Amycolatopsis sp. NPDC051128
CCCACTCCCTTTAATTCCAATTTGTGCTAAATACACACCATAATTGGGCCATTCACGGCCTTCCGTTGACCGCTTGCGCGGCAGAGGAATCCTTACTCCCGGCCTTGGCCGTTCACGTCGTTGCCGACCACCCACCCGGGAGCAAGATCTGAACCACGTCCGCACCGGCCCCGTGTAAGGGGGCAACACCGGGACCCCGCACGGGTCTCCGGGGAGAGGTGCCGACGATGGTCGAAAACCGGGTTCCCGCGGTGCGCCGTGTCCTCGGGCGAAGCGGCCAGGTCGCCTGCGCCGGTGTCCTCTTCGCCGTGTTCGCCGGCGGCCCGGCGCTCGCGCAGAACGAGCCGCCGCCTCCGCCGTCGGTGAAGTACTTCGTCGTCCCGCACGCCGAGAACCCGGACGACATCACGCTGTTCCGGATCGCCGAACGCGCGCTCGGCGACGGGCAGCGCTTCCCCGAAATCTTCCGGCTCAACCAGGGTAGGCCGCGGCCGGACGGGACGCCGTTCACCGATGCCACGGCGATCGAGCCCGGCCAGGTGCTCCAGCTGCCCGACGACGCCGAGGACCCCGCCGTGCGGTTCGGGCCGCTGCCCACGGCACCGCTGCCCGCGGCGCCACCGCCCGCCCCGGCCGCGCAGGCCCCCGTTCCGGCCGAAGAGACGCCGGGCCTCGGCGTCGGGCTGGCCTCGGCCGTCAGCGGCACCGGTGGCCTGCTGACCGGCCTGATCGCCGGGCTCTGGTGGCGGCGCCGCCACCAGCTCCTCCCTCCGCCACCGTTCGTGCCGCTCGCACCCGAGGAGGACGAGGAGGACGACGACGGGGCCGGCTCGGTCAGCGGGACCCTGCCGATCCCGGTCGTCGTCCCCCGGCCGCGGCCGGACACCGCGCCGGAGGTGCTGCTGCGGGACGAACCGATCACGGCCGAGCACTCGATCATCGTGCTCGACACGGCCGGCACCCAGGTGATCGCCGCGATCCGGCCGGGCACGCGGTTCCACTTCCGGCTCGGCCAGGAGCCGGGCTTCGCGGACAGCTCCACCGTGCTCGTCGTCGACGAGCAAGGCGATCGGTCGTGACCGGCGACGTCGTGGCCCCCAGTACGTGCCGGGTCACTCTGCGCTGAACGGCGCAACCGGCGCCGGAACACTGGCCTTCGGCCCACCGGTGCCGCGATAGTCGGACGATGACCTGGGATCCGTTCGGGACTCTGCACAAGGCGTTGTGGATCGGCGGCGCGCCCTGGACCGGAAAGTCCACCGTCGCCCGGCTCCTGGCCGAGCGGCACGGGCTGACCACCTACCACCACGACGACCGGGGCGACGGCGGCCCGGTCGCGCCCCCGGTCGGCGCCACGGCCGCGGACCTGTTGAACGAAACCCTCGCGGAGGCGCGGCTGCGCTTCCGCTGGGCGCTGGAAGACCTGCGCGCGCTCATGTCGCCGCGGCCGATCCTCGCGGAGGGGCAGGGGCTGCGCCCCGACCTCGTCGCCCCGCTGGTGGATTCGCCGGGCCGGATGGTGGTGCTGGTGCCGACCGAGCTGTTCCGCCAGCACCAGCTGCGGCACCGGCCGGACGAGCCCACGATCCCGGAGCAGCGGACCCGGCTGACCCGCGACCGGATGCTGGCGGCGCAGGCCGTGCGGTCGGCGCGGGCGCTCGGCATCCGCGTCATCGAAATCGACGGCAGGCTCGATCCCGCGGGCGTCACGGACGTGGTCGCCGTGCACTTCCGCGAATACCTGGAAGCCTGAGCGGTCAGCGGTGGGTGAAGCGCGGCGGGCGGCGCGCCAGGAACGCGGCGACGCCCTCCGCGTAGTCCTCGCCGTGCAGCGCTTCGGAGCGGATCTCTTCGACCTCGGCGTCCGAGGTCTCCTGCCCGGCGACGATCTTCTCGATGATCCGGTTCATCCCGCGGATCGACGCCTGGGAGCGCGCGCACAGCGTCGCCGCGAACTCCAACGTCGACGACTCCAGGTCGCCGGCCGGGAAGACGTCGTTGAGCAGGCCGATCTCGCGGGCACGACCCGCCGTGATCAGCTCACCGGAGAGCAGGAAGTACTTGGCGTGCGCCGGACCGACGAGCGACACGAGCTGCCGCGTCGAATCGAAGTGGTAGACGATGCCGAGCTTCGCCGGGGTGATGCCGAACCGCGCGCCTTCGGCGGCGAACCGGAAGTCGCAGGCGACCGACACCTGGCAGCCGCCGCCGATGCAGTTGCCCTGGATCATCGCCACCGAGGGCTTCCGCATCGCGGTCAGCGCGGCCACCGCGCCCTCGACGGCCTTGTCGTAGCTCGCCGCGCCTTCCGCCGTCGTCCGCAGCTCGCCGAACTCGCTGATGTCCGCGCCCGCGGAGAAGTGCTTGCCCGCGCCCGCGATCACCAGCACCTTCAGCGCCGGGTCGGCCTCCACCTCGGCCACGACGGCCGGGATCGCCGACCACATGCCGTAGGTGATCGCGTTCATCTTCTCCGGCCGGGTCAGCGTGAGCCGGGCGATCTCGCCGTCGCGGGTCAGGTGGAATCCGTCGGTCATGGCGGGAATCTAACAGCGGCGCGAAGCGCCTCCGTTGAGGGCGGTGGTGGGGAGGAAGGCGGAGCTAGACGCTCGCCCTGAGCGAAACCGGCGGTGTGTGACGCGGTCGGGTGGCTAGCTTGGGGCCATGGCGATGATCGAGGTGGGCGGGACGGCGTTCGGCTACGACGAAGCGGGTGAGGGGCCCGCGGTCGTCCTGCTGCACGCCGCCCTGGGCGACCGCAGGATGTGGGACGCCCAGTTCACCGCGCTCGCCGCCACCCACCGGGTGATCCGCTACGACCGCCGCGGCTTCGGCGAAACGGCCGACAGTCCCGGCGAGTACGCCCACTACGAAGACCTGCTGGCCTTGCTCGATGCCCGGGGGATCGAGCAGGCGGCGCTGGTCGGGGCGTCGATGGGCGGGGCGTGCGCGCTGGACGCCGCGCTGGCCGCCCCGGAGCGGATCACCCGGCTGGCGCTGCTCGGTTCGGGCCTCACCGGGCACACCTGGCCGGACCACATGCAGGCGGACTTCGCGCGGCTGGCCGCCGAAGCGGTCCCGGACGGCCGCCTCGCCCGCTACGCCGCCCGCGAGGCTGACGTCGATCCGGCGGACGTGCGCGCGATGGCGGACGCCAACATCCGCTACCTCGTCGCCGGGCCGGAGCGGGACGTGTCCGTGCTGCCGGCCGGGATGCTCGCGCTGGTCCGGGAAATGTGCGAGCAGGTGTACCGGCACGGCTGGACGGCTCCACAGTGGACGGAGCGGATCCCGGACACCCGCCACCGGCTGGCCGAGATCCGGACGCCGGCGCTGGTGGTCATCGGGACGTCGGACGCGCCGGGACTGGTGGAGCTGTCGGCGCACCTCGCGGAGTCGTTGCCGGACGCGGAACTGGTGGAGCTCGCCGACACCGGGCACCTGCCGTCAATGGAACGCCCCGAAGAAGTCAACGCCCTGCTGCGGAAGTTCCTTCTGCCGAACGGTTCCCAGCGGCGTCCGGGCTAGTGTCGCGCGTCGCAAGTTGTTCGACGTTCGGGCCGAGCGCCCCAACGTGGCGTTCGGTGCGTCCAACGCACCCAAAGCCACATTGGGGCGCAAACCCGGGCCCCGTCAACGAACCCTTGGACGCGCGACACTAGGTGAAGATCTTCTGCACCTGGTCGGAGATCTTCGCCACCAGCTCGGAGAACTGCGCCAGCCCGCCCAGCAGGCCCTTCACCTTTTCCCAGCGGCTGCGCACCACCGCCGGCTCCGCCGCGTCGCCCGCGCGCAGGTCCGCCGTCAGGTCGGTCAGCGTGTCCTCCAGGACCTCCTGCTTCGCGAGATCCTTGCCGCGCACCTCGGCGGTCAGCCGCTCGACCAGTCCCAGCAACGACGCGACCGTGGTGCCGGTGTCGCCGCCCTCGATGCCGGTCTGGGTGATGCGGCCCGAGTTGTCGCCGCCGATGCTGACCTTGTTCGTGATGCGGTGTCCCATCAGGCCTCCGTCCTGGTCAGGCGGCCGGCTGTCCTCGGCGGGCGCGGCCGGGGGCCCCTCTGCCCGGTCTGGGTGATCGGGCCGCGGTTGTCGCCGCCGATGGTGATGTCGTTGTTGATCACGACCGCCGCCTGCTCCTCGAACTTCGCCGTCGAGAACCCGGCCTCGCCGAGCAGCCGGCCGATCGACGGCAGGAGCCGGCTTTCGATGATCTTCTCGTACCGTTCGATGTCGACGAGCTGGAAGTAGTCGGTGAACAGGTTCACCGACGCGAGCTCGCGCAGGGTGTTCCCGGCGCCGTAGCGGTCCGGGTCGAGGACACCGGGCTCGCGCTTCGGCTGGCGGATCCACGACACGAGGTTCGCGATCCGGCCCGGCAGGCTCGCCGGCATTTCCAGCCAGGCCAGCAGGCCCTGGCCGAACGGGCGCAGCGAGTCCTGGCGCATCTTGTCCACCACGCGGTATTCGGCCCGGATCGGCGGCAGCATGAACGGCGTCCACTCGACGTACAGCGTCGTGTCGTCCACCGCGACGTGCAGGAAAGTGGTGAGCACCAGTTCCCGGTCCCAGGTCTCCACCTGGAAGCACAGGTAGTAGCGCGCCCATTCCTTCGGCTCCGTCCGGAGCCGGTCGACGTCGGCCGCGCTCAGCCGCGTGTGCGGCGCGTGCCCGATGTCCGGCAGGTAGGCCGCGGCCTCCGGCTCCGCCAGGTGGTCGAGGAGCTCGGACGCCGGGGTGTACACCGCCTCGGTCACGGTCAGCCCGGCCAGCCGGTGGTCCGGCGACAGCGTGCGCGATTCGCGGAGGTTCCCGATCGCGACGCGGATCTCCTCGTACAACGTCTCGGTGGTGAGTTCCCGCCGCGTCTCCGGGTCGCCTTCTTCGTCGTCGAGCCGCTCCAGCGGGATCGCCATGGACCACGCGTCCCGGCGGAACCCGGCTCCCACGAACGGGTTGTAGCCGCGGTACACCACCAGTGGCGCGCCGGGCGTCTCGGCGGGTTCGCCGTCCCCCTGGTAATGGGCGAGCTGCCCGCGGAAGTCTTCGGTGAACAGCCCGATGAGGCCGCCGCCCGGCGTGGGCGCGGTGTGACGCTTGAAGCGCGTCGTCAGCAGGTTCCACAGGGACCAGCGTTCGACCGTCACCAGCACGAACACGACCACGGCGAGCACGATGCCGACGACGAGCCGGGCGGTGTCACCACCGCTGGATTCTTCGTAGTAGTAGTCGTAGTCGCGGTAATACCGGTCGTCGGAGCCGAAGAGCTCGTCGCCGTAAGCCAGCAGCAACCAGGCGACCACGACGGCGGCCCCGAGCACGGCCGCCGTCTTCGGGTTGAACGGCCGCTGAGACGCGTACGCGCCTTTCTTCGCCCTGGCGAGCATGAGCACGACCGACAGCGCGATCCAGCCGTAGAGCATCGGGTTGTCCCACGACAGCCCGATGACGACGACCATGAGCCCCACCAGCAGGCCGTCGTAGTTCTTCCGGCGCACCCGCGCCCGTACCGCCTCCGTGAGCACGCGGCCCGCGTCGAGCCCCTGCGACGGCGGCACCGGCCGGGTGGGCTCGACGAGGAACTCGGTGATCGCCCGCGTGCTGTAGCCGGGATCGAGGTAGGACGCCGCGCACAGGTAACGCGTGGTGTCGTCAGCCGGGCCTGCGGACATGCTGCTCCCTCGGGTTTCTCCGGAAGGTTCGACGGTCCACCAGTGCGATTCGCCGACCGTAGCACGCGCCGAACAGCGTCCGGGGCGGCATTTCGGCCATGATCTTGCCCGGGAATAGGGCACGATCTTCGATTCCGGAAATGGTCCGGTGCCGTTGCCGGCAATTCCTCGGCGGACGGCCGGACGGGTTACGACAACAGCGTCACCCGCGCGCGATTTCGTTCAATTCGGACCGCCACGCCGCGGCCCGCCTTCTAGGACGCCGAGGTCACGCGGTAGACGTCGTAGACGCCTTCCACGCCGCGGACCACCTTGAGGACGTGGCCGAGGTGCTTCGGGTCGCCCATCTCGAACGAGAACCGGCTGACCGCGACCCGGTCGCGGGACGTCGTCACCGAGGCCGACAGGATGTTGACCTTCTCGTCGGCCAGCACCTTGGTCACGTCCGAGAGCAGCCGGTGCCGGTCGAGCGCCTCGACCTGGATGGCGACCAGGAACACCGACGACGCCGACGGCGCCCATTCGACCTCGACCAGCCGCTCGGGCTGGGACTGCAGGTCACCGGCGTTCGTGCAGTCGGTCCGGTGCACCGAGACACCGCCGCCGCGGGTGACGAAGCCGAGAATCTCGTCGCCCGGCACCGGGGTGCAGCAGCGGGCGAGCTTCGCCCAGACGTCGCTGGCGCCCTTGACCACGACGCCGACGTCGTTGGAGCCGCGGCGCCGGGTCACCGTCGACGGCGTGGCCCGCTCGGCGAGTTCCTCCTCCGCCGCGTCGACCCCGCCGATCAGCGCCACCAGCCGCTGCACGACGTGCTTCGCGCTGGTGTGGCCCTCCCCGACCGCCGCGTACAGCGACGAGATGTCGGCGTGGCGCAGTTCGGTGGCCACCGCGCCCATCGACTCCGCGGAGACCAGCCGCTGGATCGGCAGCCCGACCTTGCGGATCTCCTTGGTGATGGCTTCCTTGCCGCCTTCGATCGCCTCGTCGCGGCGTTCCTTGGCGAACCACTGCCGGATCTTGGCGCGGGCCTTCGGCGAACCGGCGAACTGCAGCCAGTCGCGGCTCGGGCCGGCGCTCTCCGCCTTCGACGTGAAGATCTCGATGACTTCGCCGTTCTCGAGCTTCCGCTCGAGCGCGACCAGCCGGCCGTTGACGCGGGCGCCGATGCAGCGGTGCCCCACCTCGGTGTGCACGGCGTAGGCGAAGTCGACCGGCGTCGACTCCACCGGCAGCGTGATCACGTCACCCTTCGGCGTGAACACGAAGATCTCGCGCGAGGCCAGTTCGTAGCGCAGCGACTCGAGGAAGTCGCCCGGGTCCGCCGCCTCGCGCTGCCAGTCGAGGAGCTGGCGCATCCACGCCATCTCGTCGACGTCCATGGCGTTGCCGTTGTGCGTGCCCTTGGTCTCCTTGTACCGCCAGTGCGCGGCGATGCCGTACTCGGCGGTGCGGTGCATCTCGTAGGTGCGGATCTGCACCTCGAGGGGCTTGCCGTCCGGGCCGATCACCGTGGTGTGCAGCGACTGGTAGACGCCGAACCGCGGCTGCGCGATGTAGTCCTTGAACCGGCCGGGCACCGGCTGCCACAGCGCGTGCACGACGCCCATCGCCGCGTAGCAGTCGCGGACGTCCTCGACCAGGATCCGCACGCCGACCAGGTCGTGGATGTCGTCCAGGTCGCGGCCGCGGACGATCATCTTCTGGTGGATCGAGTAGTAGTGCTTCGGCCGGCCCTCGACCTTGGCGGTGATCCGCGACGAGACGAGGTTGCTGGTCAGGTCGGTGATGACCGACCGCAGGTAGATGTCGCGCGAGGGGGCGCGGTCGGCGACCAGGCGCACGATCTCGTCGTACTTCTTCGGCTGCAGGATGGCGAACGCGAGGTCCTCCAGTTCCCACTTCACCGTGGCCATGCCGAGCCGGTGGGCCAGCGGCGCGAGCACCTCGAGGGTCTCGCGGGCCTTGCGGGCCTGCTTCTCCGGCGGCAGGAACCGCATGGTGCGCATGTTGTGCAGCCGGTCGGCGAGCTTGATGACCAGCACCCGCGGGTCCTTGGCCATCGCGATGACCATCTTGCGGATGGTTTCGGCCTCGGCGGACGTGCCGAGCTTGACCTTGTCCAGCTTCGTGACGCCGTCGACCAGCTCGGCGACCTTCTCGCCGAAGTCGGCCTTCAGGCTTTCGACCGCGTAGCCGGTGTCCTCGACCGTGTCGTGCAGCAGGGCCGCGACCAGGGTGGTGGTGTCCATCCCCAGCTCGGCGAGGATGGTGGCGACGGCGAGGGGGTGGGTGATGTAGGGGTCGCCGGACTTGCGCCGCTGGTTCCGGTGCAGCTCCTCGGCGACGTCGTAGGCGCGCTGCAGCAGCCCGAGATCGCCGTTCGGGTGGAGTTCGCGGTGGATGACGGCGAGGGGCTCGAGGACCTGCTTGACCGGGGCGGCGCGCTGCGCGGTGATCCGCCGGGCGAGCCGCGCCCGGACCCGCCGGGTCGCGGACGGGTTCGGCGCCGCGCCGTTCGGCTTCGGCGACGCGGGCTGTGCCGCCGCCTGCCCGCTCTGCTGGGCGCCCTCTTTCTTGGGCACCGCGGCGTCGAGCTCCTGGCTCACCCGCACCTCCTGCTGCTCGTGCGGCCTTCGGACCACCAGGGTAGCCGCTGCGCCTCGCGGCCCTCTCGGGTGCGCCCGTTCAGGGTGACCGGAGCCCGTGGACCTGCCGGTTCACCTCGGCGAACCCGTCACCCGCGTGATTGAAGCCGTGACTCGCGTGATTGAAGCCGGATCTCGCGAGTTACGGCTCCAATCACGCGAGATCGGTCTCCGATCACGCGGGTGACGGGTTTCAGCAGACCTGCAGTGCGTGGACCTTCCGGTCTCCGAGAGCCTTGCGGCCGCCCAGCGCGGCCAGCTCCAGGACCACGGAAACGCTCTCGACCACCGCGCCGGCGTCCTCGAGGAGCTTGCTCGTCGCCGCGACCGTGCCGCCCGTGGCCAGCACGTCGTCGAGGACGGCGATCCGCTGGCCCGGCCGGACCACGCCCGAGGGCAGCTCGACCGTCGCCGTGCCGTACTCCAGCGCGTAGTCCACCCGGCCCGCCACCTGCGGAAGCTTGCCGGGCTTGCGGATGAGCACCACGCCGAGGCCGCGGGCGTACCCGACGGCCGCGGCGAGCAGGAACCCGCGGGCCTCCACGCCGGCGAGCGCGTCGACACCCGCGTCGATGCTGCCCGCCAGCGCGTCGGTCACCGCTCGGAACGCGCCCGCGTCCGCGAACAGCGGGCTCAGGTCGCGGAACAGTACGCCGGGCTCCGGAAAGTCCGGTACCTCGCCGATCAGGCCGAGTGCCTCGTCCAAGTCCACGTCAGCGCTTCCGCTTGCCCGCCGGCTTGCCCGACGGACGCTGCTTCTGGATCCGGTTGGGCACGCTGGCCGCGGCCGCGTACGCCTTCTCCTTGCGCAGCTCCTTGGCCAGCGCGTCGTCGTCCGAGGCGTCGAAGTCCCCCGCGCCGGCCGCCTTGCGCTCCTGGCTGACCCGGCGCTGCCGGACCCGCTCGGCCTGCTGCACGTACTTCGGGTCGCGCATCTTCAGGTCGACCAGCAGCGGCGTGGCCAGCGCGACCGACGACAGCACGCCGACCAGGGTGCCGGTCAGCTGCACCAGCGCCAGGTCCTGCAACGTGCCCGAGCCGAGCAGGACGTACCCGACGATCAGCAGGCCCAGGATCGGCAGCAGGGCGATGAACGCCGTGTTGAACGATCGCATCAGGGTCTGGTTCAGCGCCAGGTTCGCGGCCTCGCCGTACGTGCGGCGGGTCAGCCCGAGCAGGCCGCGGGTGTTCTCGCGGACCTTGTCGAACACCACCACCGTGTCGTAGAGCGAGAACCCGAGGATCGTCAGCAGGCCGATCACGGTCGCCGGGGTGACCTCGAAGCCGACGAGCGAGTACACGCCCGCGGTGACCAGGATGTCGTGCAGCAGCGAGACCAGCGCCGCCACGGCCATCCGCGCGTCGAAGTAGATCGCGAGGAAGATGACCACCGCGACGAGGAACACCGCGAGCGCGAGCAGCGCCTTCTGCGAGATCTCGCCGCCCCAGGACGCGCTCACCGCGCTGTCGCTGATCGCCTGGACGCTGGGCTGGCCGTTGACGCCCTTCGGCCCCAGGTCCTGGAACAGGCCCTGCTTGACCTTCGCGACGTCGCCGGCGTTCAGCGTGTCGGTGCGGATCTGGATGGTCGACGCGTTCCCGGTGCCGACCTTCTGCGTCTCCGTGGCCGGACGGCCGAGCGCCTTCTGGAACGACTCCTTGGCCTGGTCCTCGGTGATCACGCCATGCGTGCCGTTGGCCGGCATCTGGATCTGCGTGCCGCCCTCGAACTCGATGCCGATGTTGAAGCCGCGGAAGATCATCGACAGGAGGCACACCAGCACCAGCGTGCCGAAAAAGAGGTACCAGCGCTTGCGCTTGCCGACGACGTCGAACGCGCCGGTACCCACGTAGAGCCGGTGGAAGACGCTTTCCTTCTTGCCGGGCTTCGCCACCGTCTTGGCGTTGCCTTCGGCGTCCGTGCCCAGTTCTTCGACCCCCATGTCAGGCCTCCTTCACGTTCGCGCGGCCGACCGAGGTCGACTTCTTCCGCTGCGAACCCAGTTGCTGCACGGCGCCGAGGCCCAGATGCCTCGGATTGGACAGGAACGACGACTTCGACGTGGACACCATGGCCACCAGCGGGTGCGTCACCAGGTACACGACCACCAGGTCGAGCACCGTGGACATGCCGAGGGTGAACGCGAAGCCCTGGACGTCGCCGACCGCGATGACGTACAGGATGGCCGCGGCCAGGAAGCTCACGCCGTCCGAAGCCAGGATGGTGCGCCGGGCGCGGACCCAGCCGCGCGGCACCGCGGACCGGAACGTCCGGCCCTCCCGGATTTCGTCCTTGAGCCGTTCGAAGTAGATGACGAACGAGTCCGCCGTGATACCGATGGCGATGATCAGGCCGGCGATGCCCGCCAGGTCCAGCGTGTAGCCGATCCAGCGGCCGAGCAGCACCAGCACCGCGAACACCAGCGCGCCGGACAGCGCCAGCGACAGGATGGTGAGCACCCCGAGCAGCCGGTAGTAGAACAGGCAGTAGATGAACACCACCAGCAGGCCGATGCCGCCGGCGATGAGCCCGGCCTGCAGCGAGGCCAGGCCGAGGGTCGCCGACACCGTGGTCGCGTCGGAGGACGCGAACGACAGCGGCAGCGAGCCGTACTTCAGGATGTCCGAGAGGTCCTTCGCCTCGGACTGGGTGAACTTGCCGGTGATCTGGGTGTTGCCGTCGAGGATGGCCACCTGGATGTTCGGCGCGGACACGACCTGCGTGTCGAGGACGAAGGCGGCCTGCTGGTTCACGTTCTTCGACGTGAAGTCGCCCCAGATCTTGGTGCCCTCGCTCTTGAAGCTGAGGTTCACCACCCACTGGCCGTTCTGCGAGTTGTAGGCCGAGTTCGCGTCGGCGATCTCGGTGCCCGGCAGGAACTCCGGCTCCAGCAGGTACTTGTACGTGTCGTGGTCACCGCAGGCGACCAGCGGCAGCTTCGGGTCGTCGTTGCCCTCGAGGGGGTCCTTGGCGTTCGGCGCGCAGGTGAGCGACGCCATCGCCTGCGCGACGAGCTCCTGGTTCGGCTGGCCGTCCTTGCCGATCAGCTGCGGGTTCTGCCGGACCGACTTGGCGGCCTGGATCTCCTTCGCGGTCTCGGCGTCGACCGAACCGTCGGAGGGTGCCGGCGCCGGGGTCGACGCGGGCGGCGTGCTGGGGCTCGGCGGGGCGGGCGACGTGCTCTGCTGCTGCGCGGGCGCCGCACCCGGCGCCCCACCGCCGGCCGCCTTGCTCGTCGTCGGCGCACCGGACGTCGCGGGCGGCTTCGAGGTGCTGGGGGCCCCCGAGCTCGGCGCTGCCGGCGGCGGCGCCGTCTGCGGCGGCACGACCGGCTGCGTCGCGTTCGAGACCACCTTCCGGAAGCCCAGCTTCGCGGTCTTGCCCAGGTTCTTCGCCTGGTCGCCCTGCTCACCGGGGACGGTGATGACGACGTTGTTGCCGTCGAGGAGGACCTCGGTGCCGCCGACGCCGATCCCGTTGACGCGCCGTTCGATGATCTGGCGCGCCTGGTTCAGGGACTCCCGGGTCGGCTGGCCGCCGTCCGGAGTACGGGCGGTGAGCGTGACCCGGGTGCCGCCCTGCAGGTCGATGCCCAGCTTCGGGGTCGGCTTGTGGTTGCCGGTGAGGAACACCAGCGCGTACAGCACGATCACGATCAGGGCGAACAGGGCGAGATAGCGTCCCGGGCGGAGATGCCCGGCCGATGCTGCCACGGTGCTTCGGTCTCCTCGGACTGGGTGGACCCCAACGTTGCGGTGCCCGCCCGGAGGGTTCCGGGCCGGGACTGTGTGCGATTCACTCCCGGGCACGGGTATGACGGCGGACACGCACGCAGCACCGAGACACTACTCGGTGCTGCGTGAGCCCGGCGTGCGAGGCCACACCGACTTTCGTCGGGGTTTTCCGGCCTGCCCAGGAAGCCCGCGGGGCTTACTTCTTGCCGTGCTCCAGCGGCGGCGCCACCTGCGCGGTGGTCTGCGGCTCGTCGTCCTTGACGACCGGCTCGGCGATCGTCTCCTCGGCGGGGGCGTCCACCTCCTCGGTGGCGTCCTCGTCGATCTCGACGACCGGCTCCACCTTCTCGCGGACGGCGATCCGCAGCCAGGTGGTGACGACGCCGGGGGCGATCTCGATGTCGATCGTGGTGTCGCCCGAAGCGTCGGCGACGGTGCCGTAGAGACCCGAAGTGGTCATCACGCGGTCACCGGGCGACAGGCTGCTCATCAGTTCCTGCTGCGCCGCCTGCTGCTTCTTCTGCTTTCGCGTGCTCATCACCAGCGGCACCGCGAGGACGAGCACGAGCAGCAGGGGCAGCATTAGCTGTTGCATGATTCTCCGTTCGACGGACACCCGGGCCCAGCCGAATTGTCCGGTTTTTGGGTATGTGCTCCGGTCAAGTGTGCCAGGTACCAGCGCGGACGCCAGCACCCACCCCGCCGGTACCGGCCGGTCAGGCCTGCTCGAAGAGCGTCGGCCCGGCCTGGTCGGGGCGCCCCGGCAGGTCGGCGGGCGGGACCATGCCGAGGTGTTCCCACGCGGTCGCGGTGGCGACCCGGCCACGCGGGGTGCGGGCGAGCATACCGGCGCGGACCAGGTACGGCTCGCACACCTCTTCCACGGTGGTCGCCTCCTCCCCCACGGCGACCGCCAGCGTCGAGATGCCCACCGGCCCGCCGCCGAAGGACTTGGTCAGCGCGGTGAGCACGGCCCGGTCGAGCCGGTCGAGGCCGAGCTCGTCGACGTCGTAGACGGCCAGCGCGGCGCGGGCGACGTCGACGGTCACCCGGCCGTCGGCGCGGACCTCGGCGTAGTCGCGGACGCGCCGCAGCAGCCGGTTCGCGATCCGGGGCGTGCCCCGCGAGCGGCGGGCGATCTCCGCGCAGCCGTCGCGGTCGATCGGGATGTCGAGGATCGTGGCCGCCCGCCGGACGACCAGCTCCAGCTCGGCGTCGGTGTAGAACTCCATCTGGCCGGTGAAGCCGAACCGGTCCCGCAGCGGGCCGGTCAGCGAGCCCGACCGGGTGGTGGCCCCGACCAGCGTGAACGGCGCGATCTCCAGCGGGATGCTCGTGGCGCCCGGGCCCTTGCCGACCACGACGTCGACCCGGAAGTCCTCCATCGCCAGGTAGAGCATCTCCTCGGCGGGGCGGGCGATCCGGTGGATCTCGTCGATGAACAGCACGTCGCCGGGGGCGAGGTTGGACAGCATCGCGGCGAGGTCGCCCGCGCGTTCCAGCGCCGGGCCGGAGGTGATCCGGATGGCCGCGCCCAGCTCGGCCGCGACGATCATCGCCATCGACGTCTTACCCAGCCCGGGCGGGCCGGACAGCAGCACGTGGTCGGGCGGCACCCCGCGGCGCCGCGCGCTCTCCAGCACCAGCTCCAGCTGCTCGCGCACGCGCGGCTGGCCGACGAACTCGTCGAGCTTGCGGGGCCGCAGCGTGCCCTCGACGTTCTCGTCGCCGGTCTGGGCCCACGCCGAGAGGGCGTCGTCCTCTTCGTCGGTCACGGCGTCATGGTCCATCAACGCGCCCTACCGCTTCCGGCCGAGGGTGGCCAGGGCGGCGCGCAGCACGGTCGGGGTGGTGTGGCCGTCGCCGTCGGCCAGCACCTTGTCCACCGCCTGCTCGGCCTGCTTCGCCGGGAACCCGAGCCCGGCCAGCGCTTCGACGACCTCGGCCCGCAGCGCCCCCGGCGCGGACACGGCGGCCGGATCACCGGCACCGCCCAGGGAGGTGACCTTGTCGCGCAGTTCGAGGGTGAGCCGTTCGGCGCCCTTGCGGCCGATGCCGGGCACCGAGGTGAGCACGGTGATGTTGCCTTCCACCAGCGCGGCACGCAGCTTGCCGGGGTCGAGGACGGCGAGGGTGGCCAGCGCGAGCCGCGGCCCGATCCCGGACACCGTCTGCAGCAGGCCGAACAGCTCCCGCGCGTCGGCGTCGGCGAAGCCGAACAACGTCAGCGAGTCCTCGCGCACGACCAGCGCGGTGTGCAGCCGGGCTTCTTCGCCGCGGCGCAGGGTGGCCAGCGTCGCCGGGGTGGCCTGTACGGCGAAGCCGACGCCGCCGACCTCGACCACCACGTGGTCCAGCCCGACCGACAGGACTTCACCGCGTACCGACGAGATCATCGTGCTGCTCCTGGGTTCTTCGCCTGTTTCGCCGCGGCGGCGAGCCGGGCCTTGTGCGTGCGGGCCATCTCGGCCGCGCGGGCTTCGGCCTCGGCGAGCCGGGCTCGCATCGGCTCCCGCCAGAGGTGGCAGATGGCGAGGGCGAGCGCGTCCGCGGCGTCCGCGGGCTTCGGCGCGACCTCGAGGTTGAGCAGGCGCATCACCATGGCGGTGACCTGCGCCTTGTCCGCCCGGCCCGACCCGCTGACGGCGGCCTTGACCTCACTCGGCGTGTGGAAGACGACGGGCAGCCCCCGCCGGGCGGCGGCCAGCGCGACGACCCCGCCGGCCTGCGCGGTGCCCATCGCGGTCCGGACGTTGTGCTGGGCGAAGACGCGCTCGACCGCGACGGCGGCGGGCTTGTACTTGTCCAGCCACCGCTCGACCTCGTCGGAGATGCCGAGCAGCCGGTGCGCCAGATCGGCGTCGGCCGGCGTCCGCACCACGTCGACGGCGACGCAGCGGACGGCCCGGCCCTTGCCGCCGTCGACCACTCCCAGGCCGCACCTGGTCAAACCGGGGTCGACCCCGAGCACCCGCACCCGCATTCCTCCCGCCGCGAACATCAGTTCGAGTTAGCAGGCTACTGGGCGCCGGTCCGGCAGGATGGGTGACATGCCGGAGCCGTCGGATTTCGTCATTCACCTGGGCCTTCAGCCGTTGCCCGTCGAAGGCGGGCGGTGGGCGCAGAGCTGGCGGTCCGACGCCGGGTCCGCGATCTACTACCTGCTCGTCGCGCCCGAGCACTCCGCGCCGCACCGGCTGGACCGCGTCGAGGTCTACGCGCACCACGCGGGCGCGCCGGCCGCGATGCTGCTGCTGCACCCCGACGGCTCGGTCGAGCGGCCCGTGCTGGGAACCGACGTCGCCGCGGGGCAACGTCCCCAGGTCGTCGTGCCCGCCGGGACCTGGCAGGCCACCGTCACGCGCGGGGAATGGAGCCTGCTCGGCACGGTCGTCGTGCCGCCCTACACCGACGACTGCGTGGAGTTCGCGTCGGCTTCGGAACTCGCTCTGGAGTACCCGGAAGCGGCCGCCGACCTGCGCGCGCTGTGACTCAGGGTCCGTCGACGCCGGGGGTCCAGCTCTCCGGATCGCCGCTCTCGGTCAGCACCGGCTGCCACTCGGCGAAGCCCGCCGGCGCGTCCGGGTGCCAGGGGAACTTGCCCTCCGGCGTCGCGACGATCAGCTGCAGCGCCGGGAAGTCGCCGTCCGGGTAGATGAGGAACGCCGAGCCGAAGTACTGGGGGTAGTGCCCCTTGGCGACGCGCTCGAAGACCACCGGGACGCCGTCGAAGAAGTCGTCGTAGCGCGTGCCGACCTCGAAGATCTCGCCGTTGGCCGCGCGGTCGACGTAGGCGTCGAGCAGGACCGGGCCCATCTGCTCCGGGAGGCCGACCACCACCGCCTCCGGCACGTTGTGCAGCGCCCACGCGCAGGCGGTGAAGCAGTAGCCGGCGCCCTGGTCGTCCCCGGCGACCGTGATGACGGCGTTGCCGCGGTCCTTGGCCTGCTCCTCGATCCAGGCGACGAGGCGCTGTTCGTCCGCGGTCAGCTCGGCGGCGATGTCGGCGATGTCAGCGGAGGCGGCGGGGGTCGTCGAGGTCACGGCGCACATTGTGCCCGACGAGCCCGCCGCCGCCCAGTACCCGGTCCGGTTAAGTTTCCGGTTCTCGCCGGAACGCCTTGCGGGACAAGGGAAAAAGAAATGCGCCGAGGGACAGCTCCCTCGGCGCATTTCGCCGTTCCTCGGCCTCTGGAAAGCTACACAGTGCGTACACGCCTGAACGCCATCCGCGCCGCCTCACCGTCTCAGCCCACTTCGGCGAGCACCTCGTCCGAAACGTCGAAGTTCGCATAGACGTTCTGGACGTCGTCGCAGTCTTCGAGGGCGTCGATCAGCCTGAAGACCTTCTTCGCGCCCTCGACGTCCAAGGGCACGTTCACCGTCGGGAGGAAGGTGAGCTCCGCGGACTCGTACTCGAACCCGGCATCCTGCAGTGCCTTGCGCACCGGCACGAGGTCGCCGCCTTCGCAGACGATCTCGAAGCTCTCGTCGAGGTCGTTGACCTCTTCGGCGCCCGCGTCGAGCACCGCCATCAGGACGTCGTCCTCGGTGGCGTCACCCTTGGACATGATCACGACGCCCTTGCGGTTGAACATGTAGGCGACCGAACCCGGGTCGGCGAGGGAGCCGTTGTTGCGCGTGAGCGCGGTGCGGACCTCCATCGCGGCGCGGTTCTTGTTGTCGGTGAGGCACTCGATCAGCACCGCCACGCCGTTGGGGCCGTAGCCCTCGTACGTGATGTCCTGCCAGTCGGCGCCACCGGCCTCTTCGCCGGCGCCGCGCTTGCGGGCGCGCTCGATGTTGTCCTGCGGGACCGAGTTCTTCTTCGCCTTCTGGATGGCGTCGTAGAGCGTGGGGTTGCCATCCGGGTCGCCGCCACCGGTGCCGGTCCGCGCGGCCACCTCGATGTTCTTGATCAACCGCGCGAAGAGCTTGCCGCGCTTCGCGTCGAGGTTGGCCTTCTTGTGCTTCGTGGTGGCCCACTTGGAGTGGCCGCTCATCTCTCCTCCATCTGTTCCGTACCCCGGCCGGGCACCGCGTCTCAGGCAGCCTGTCGCACGAGGTCGACGAACAGCCGGTGCACGCGCACGTCGGGCGTCAGTTCCGGGTGGAACGCGGTCGCCAGCACCGCCCCTTGCCGGACCGCGACGATCCTAGCGGCCTCGTCTCCCACGCCGGGCACGCCGCTGACCGTGGCCAGCACCTCGACGCCGTCACCGGCCTTCTCGACCCACGGGGCCCGGATGAACACCGCGTGCACCGGGCCCTCGACGCCGGCGAAGTCGAGGTCCGCTTCGAACGAGTCGACCTGCCTGCCGAAGGCGTTGCGCCGGACGACCACGTCGAGCCCGCCGAGCTGCTGCTGGTCCGGCCGCCCGTCGAGGGTCTGCCGGGCGAGCAGGATCATCCCGGCGCACGAGCCGAACGCGGGCAGCCCCTCGGCGATCCGCGCCCGCAGCGGCTCCAGCAGCTCGAAGGTCTCCAGCAGCCGCGACATCGTGGTCGACTCGCCGCCGGGCAGCACCAGACCGTCCACTTCGGACAACTCGGCGGCGCGGCGCACCGGCTTCGCCCGCGCGCCCGCTTCCGCCAGCATCGCGACGTGCTCCCGCACGGCGCCCTGCATGGCGAGCACACCGATGAGCGGCTCCGACGACACCCGACCTCCCGAAAGACCTTCCCACCAGCCTAGACGCCCGGCCCCACCGGTTGACCGGCAGGTCAGCCCGGCGGTCGGCAAAGTCGCTTTCCGCCGCCTCCGGGCCGCCTCCCCACTCGGCTTGGTGTCGCGAATGACTCATTCGCGACCTCGCAGTCTCGCAGGTCCCGAATGAGTCATTCGCGACCAACGAACCCCTCGCAGCCACCCCTCGCCAAGAGACTTGCCGGGTCCTTGCCGGAGCCGGCGCGGTGGACGGCTCGGTCAGGGCACCCCGGCCAGGCGCAGCAGGGCCGTGGTGACCGCGGCCGCCACGACCACCAGCACGAACGGCGCCTTCCGCCAGGCCAGCACGCCGGCGACCAGCACCCCGGCCGGCCGGGCGAAGCCGGCGAACCCGTGTCCCTCGGTCAGCGCGCTGACCACGACCAGCGCGGCGAGCAGCACGACCGCCGCCAGCGCCATCAGCCGTTCCGCCTTCGGCGACAGCTTCACCCGGCTGCGCAGCACCGGCCCGGCGAACCGGAACGCGAACGTGCCGACGGCCAGCACGGCCGTGCCGATCAGCAGCTCCACCCCGTCCATCAGCGCGCCTCCTCCAGCCGGGGTTCCTTCGCCGCGACCCCGGCCACGACGCCGGCCAAGGCGAGCAGCACCGGCAGCCCGGCCGGCAGGAACGGCGTCGCGGCCAGCGCGACCGCCACCCCGATCAGCACCGGCAGCCGGGCCGCCTTGTCGCGCAGCGAGGGCAGCACGAGCGCCAGCAGCACCGCCGGGAAGGCGGCGTCCAGGCCGAAGACGTCGGTGTCGCTGATCGCCGTCCCGGCGAACGCGCCGGCGACCACCCCGATGTTCCAGCACGTGAACAGGCCGATCCCGCAGGCCCAGTACGCCGCGCGGCGCCGGTGCACCTCCCGCTGGGCCAGCGCGAACGCGACCGATTCGTCGACCATCAGGTGGCTGCCGGCCAGCCGGGCCGACCACCGGCGGCCGAGCACGTCGCCGATCGCGAAGCCGAACGGCAGGTGCCGCGCGTTGGCCAGCAGCCCGGCGAGCACGGCCGCGAACGGGTTGCCGCCGGCGGCCACGATGCCGATGAACATGAACTGGGACGCGCCGGCGAAGACCAGCAGCGACATCAGCATCGGCAGCCACAGGGGGAAGCCCGAGCTCACCGCGATGGCGCCGTAGGACACGCCCACGAGACAATCGGCGAGACAGACCAGGCCGACATCACGGGCGAGGCCCCGATCGAGTGTTCGCCAGATCGAACGCATGTGTTTTATAGTGAACGCTCGGCCGCATGTTCGTCAAGGCGAACAGACAGACTGATGGAGCGAACGCCATGTCGCAGGAAGCCACCGGGGCGCCGCTGGAGATCATCGCGGCATCGCTGCGCCGCGAGCGCACCCGCGCGGGGCTGTCGCTGACCGAGGTCGCGCGCCGCGCCGGCCTGGCCAAGTCGACGCTGTCCCAGCTCGAATCCGGCACCGGCAACCCCAGCGTCGAGACGCTGTGGGCACTCGGCGTCGCCCTCGACGTGCCGTTCTCCCGGCTGGTCGAGCCGGACCGTCCCAAGGTCCGCGTCATCCGCGCCGGCAAGGGCCCGACGGTGTTCGCCGAACATGCCGACTACGCGTGCACGCTGCTGTCGGCCTGTCCCCCGTCGGCGCGGCGGGACATGTACCTCATCCGCGCCGAGCCCGGCACGCCACGCCGGTCGGATCCCCACATGACCGGCGTGATGGAGCACATCGTGCTGTGCGCGGGACGCGCCCGGGTCGGCGTGCTGGAGGCGCCGGAGGAACTGAACCCCGGCGACTACATCTCCTACCCAGGCGATGTCCCGCACATCTTCGAAGCCCTCGAGCCGGGCACGTACGGCGTCGAGATCTCGGAGTACGTCTAGGACGTCAGCCGGCTCGAACTACCTGGTCGCGCCGGCCGAAGCAGGCGACGCCACGGCACGACCGAAGCCCCCGCGATCATTGTCCACGATGGACAGAACGTGTTCGACGTCCACCATGGATGCTTCGCGATTCGATTCGGCAACCGGCACGCCGCGGGTCCGGCGGTGCGTCAGCCCGCAGGCTCCAGCACCTCATTGTCCCCCAGCAGGTCCACGAAAAGCCGGCGCAGCGGCAATGCCGGCTCGACCCCCAGCTCGTCGGCCATCGCGCGCCGCAGGCCGTGGTAAGACTGGAGTGCGCGGCCGCGGCATCCGCTGCGGTAGAGGGCCAGCATGTACTTGGCGTGCAGCCCCTCGTGCAGTGGATACTCCCGCACCAGCCCGGCGAGCTCGGCGAGCACCTCGCGGTGCCGGCCCCGGTTCAGCTCGATGCCCAGACGGCGCTCGGCGACCGCGATCCGGGCCTCGGCCAGCGAAGCCGCCGCGCTGCGCAGGAGACGGCCGTGTTCGACGTCCGCCGCGAGGTCGCCCCGCCACAGCCGGTCGGCGCGCTGCCACAAGGCGATGGCCGCGTCCTGGTCGGTCGCCAGCGCGGCTTCGGCCGCGTTCAGCAGGTTGTCATGGACAGCCAGGTCGACCGCCTCGTCCGGCAGGGTCAGCTGGTAGCCCGCCCGGCGCGTCCGCAGCACCTCTTCCGCCACCTCGGCCGCGCTCAGCCCGGTGACCTCGGCGAGGATCTTCCGCAGCTGCACGATGTAGGTCTGCATGGTCGGCACGGCGGTCTTCGGCGGCGTGTCCTCCCACAGCTCCTCGATGAGCGACGCGCAGGACACGAACTGCCCGTTGCGCACCAGCAGCAGCGCGAGCACCTGGGCCACCTTCGGGCTCACCCGGACCCGCCCCGAATCGGCGATGAGCTCGAGCGGCCCCATGATCGAAAATATCACGACAAATTCCCCCCAGTCGGCGTCCGCACTGTCGAATACGGACACCTCTTCGACGTATCGTCAAATAGTTGAAATTTCTCCCCCGCGCCCCCGCGGCCATGCCGGAAGCCTGCACACCACACCAAGAGCAGCCCCAAGCCTACTCCGAGAATAGCGCGCTCAACGGCACATATCGAGACCCGCGGCCGTCACTCATTCGGGGGTCATCCTTATGGCGAGCTTCAAGATCTGCATGACCGGCGCCGTTTCCACGTGGCCGATCCCGTCGAGGCCGCCGATCTCACCCGTGAGATATTCGAAGAGGTGCCTGCTGTCCCGGCAGATGGCGAAGGCGAGCAGGTTCGTGCTGCCGGTCGTCGCGGCGGCGAACGAGATTTCGGCATGCCGCGTGAGCGCTTCGGCGACCTGGACCAGCCGCTGCGGCCGGACCTGGAGCCACAGCAGCACCTGGGCGTCGAACCCGATCAGGTGAAAGTCCACGTCGATGTCGAAGAACAGGACACCGTTCGCGCGCAACGCCTCCAGCCGGCGGCGGACGGTGTTCTCCGCCCAGCCGCTGACCTCCGCCAGCCGCTGCAGCGAACTGCGGCCGTCTTCCAGCAGCGCGTTGAGGATCGCCCGGTCCCCTTCGCCGAGCACGACCTCGTCCACCTCGTCCACTTCGGGGAGGCCGGCGTGCAGCAGATCCAGCTGTTCCCTGCTCAGCTCGTCGGTCATGCCCGGCCAGGCGACCGGCCCTCCGACGAAGGTGTTGAGGATCTTGTGCGCCGTCACCGAGACCACCTGCGGCGTGTTCGCCAGCCGGTGCAGCAGCGTGCGCCGCCGGTCGTCGACGACCGGGGTCCGCACGACACAGACGATTTCGGTTCCCCCCGAGGTCAGGCTGACCCACGAAGTGTCCTCGCGGCGCGCCAGCGCGGCGGCGATCGACTTGGCCGCGTCCGGCGCGGTGCGCAGGCGCACGAACCATTCCGCCTGCCTGAGCGGCGCCGGCTTCAGCCGGGCCACCACGCTCATGCCGATGTCGCTCTGCAGCCGCCGGTACCGGCGCGCAACGGTCTGGTCGGAAACCCCCAGTATTTTTCCCAGCCTGCTGAAGGAAATCCGGCCGTCGACCTGCAAGGCGTGCAGGATCTGCAGTTCCAGGCTGTCCAAAGTACTCTTCCCCACCTCCGTGAGCTTAACAGCCGTGGGGGGTTTCAGCAAAAGAAGCGCGCTGCAGCGCGTGATTCCTGGACATCAGGCTCCTTATTAGTCGAAATCATGGAAGATCAGCCCGTAATGTGGTGAGCCGTATTTCGGTGGCCGATCCTCGACTCCGTACCTCGTATCCCGAAACGAAAGAGGATCCACCAATGGTGAAGACGGACATCCGGCTCCCGCCGTCCGGCACCCGGCTCGACTTCGTGGCGGCCCGGACCCGGACGCTCGGCAAGTACGTCGTGGGGTGCCTGCACTTCGCGGCGGGCGCCTATCTGTTCATCCACTCCCGGCTCGGCACCGACCCGCTGGACACGTTCGCGCTCGGTGTCCTCGAGCACCTGCCGCTGACCGTCGGGATCGTCCAGACGTCGGTGGCGGTCGTCTGCGTCGGCGTCGTCGCGCTCTGGGGCCGCCGCCGCCCGCCGATCGCGCCCCTGTTCACCTTCTTCTTCTGTGGCTCGATCATCGATCTGGAGCTGCGGCTCGACTGGATGGCGAAGTTCGCCGCACCGTCGCTGACGGTACTGGTGGCCGGCACGGTGCTGTGTGCCTACGGATCGGCGCTGATCATCATGAGCGGCTTCGGAATCCGCTCCATCGACCTGCTCGCCATCGAAATCGGCACGCACTGGCGCTGGCCTTTCTGGGCGGCCAAGGGGGCGATCGAGCTCACGCTGCTCGGGGCCGGCTTCGCGCTCGGCGGTCCGGCCGGGCTTGGCACCCTGTTCTTCCTGGTCGGGGTGGATCTGCTGATCCAGCCACTGGTGTGGGTCAACAGCCGGCTGTTCGGACTGGTGAACCACGGGATCCCCGCGCGGACCGTGACCGCCTGACACCACCGGTCCGGTGAGCTCCGGCGGAGCTCACCGGACCGTGGCCCGTCAGGCCGGCACCCCGAACCAGGTGCCCAACGCCGTCTCCAGCGCCGCCAGATCCGCGGGGACACCCGGGCGCGCCACCCAGGCGACACACGCGTCAGGACGGAGCAGCAGGGCTTCGGCGCCGGTCTCGCCGGTTCCGCCGGTGACCACGCGCACCCGCTCGGCCCACCGCGTGACGAACGCCGGCGGCTGCCCACCCTGCCAGAGCAGCACCCCCCGCCCGTCGTGCGGCAGCGCGGCCAACCGTTCGACAGGCCCCGGGAGCTTGACGTCGGGGCAGAGCGTGCCCACGAGCGGGTCGGCGTCGCCGAACTCGTAGCGGGTGTCCAGCCCGGCCATCAGATCGCCGATGAACAGGTTGACCTCGTCGAGCTCCAGTATCTCGGCGAACAGGCGGCGGAGGGCCCGGCTGTGGCTGTCCGGCCGCATCAGGGCGATCTGCGCCCGGGTGTTGTCCAGCAGGGCCTCGGCCACCGGGCGGCGTTCGGCGCCGTAGGTGTCGAGCAGGTCATCGCCGGTCCACCCGCGCAGGCGGGCGGCGAGTTTCCAGGCGATGTTCACGGCGTCGATGAGCCCGACGTTCAAGCCCTGCCCACCGACCGGCGCGTGGATGTGCGCCGCGTCCCCGGCCAGCAGGACCCGGCCGCTCCGGTAGTCCGCGGCGAGCCGGGCTTCGTCGTTGAACCGGCCACCGGCCTTGAACTCCGTGATGCCCAGGTCGATCCCGCTGACCCGGGCGACGGCCGTGTGCAACTCTTCCCGCGTGATCGGGCCGAGTTCCGTGGACTCGGGCGAGAACTCGAGGGCCGCGACGCGGTCGACGCCGAGGCCCCACACGAGGATCCCGTGCTCGACCTCGTGGATGCCGGCGGGCAGCTGCGCCGGGTCGGCCAGCTCGACCACCCCTTGACGGCCCAGCATCGTGGCCGCGGTGCCGGGGAAGCCGAAGCCCGCGAGCCGCCGCACCGCACTGCTCCCGCCGTCGCACCCGAGCAGGTACGCGGTGCGCAGTTCCCGCCGCCCGCGCGGCGTGTCGGCCACCACGGTGACGCCCTCGTCGTCCTGCGTGAGCCCGACGACCTCGTGGGCGGTCAGCACGGTGACGCCGAGCTGCCCGGCACGGCGGCGGAGGATCTCGACGAGCGCCGGCTGTGGCACCCGCATCCGGCGCCGCGCGGGGTCCGAGCGCCGGGCGAAGTCCAGCTTTTCCAGGCCGGCGAAGTGTTCTCGCTGTGCCTTGTCCAGCGCGTCCACCGCGACCTGGTCGCCCGCGGCGCGGGCCTCCTCTGCCATCTTCGCGTACCCGGCCATGGTCGCTTCCTCGGCCTCGGCCAGCTCGGCGCGCAGACCCAGCCGGTCGAGCGCCTCGATGGCGAGCGGCCCGACCGAACCGGCCTTGAGGATCCGGTCCGGCTGGGACCGGCGTTCGAGCACCAGCACAGGGATCCCGGCGGACGCAAGCTCGCAGGCGGCCATCAGGCCGACCGGCCCCGCACCGGCGATCACCACGGGGCAGGGCACGGCTTCGTTCGTCATCAGCTGCTCCTTCACCTGGTCGTGTTGCGGGAGCCGGCGAGCTGCATGATCGTCCGGTTCCCGGTGGCCCACAGGGGGAACAGCACGACCGCGGTGATCAGCCAGCGGTCCTCGGCGCGTTCCAGGGCGAACTCGTAGCGGCCACCGAGGGTCCAGTCCGGCGCGCCGGAGTCGTTGGGGAGGTGGTGCGCGGCGACGAGGTTCGCCGTGCACTTGGCGGTGTCGCCCGAAAGCTCGATCACCTGGCCGGTGATCAGGTGCTGGGTGACCTTGAGGTTTTCGAGCACCCCGCGCCAGGTGCCGACCACACCGGCGGGGTCGGTGGTGATCGGGTCCTTGCCGTGCAGCCGCGAATAGTCGATCACCACCGTCGGCGCCAGCAGCTGCACGAGCCGGTCCCATTCGTGGGTGTCCACGCGCAGGCCGAATTCGGCGGTCAGCTCGGTGATGGCCCACCGGTCGGCCAGTTCGCGGCCGGGGACGGCGGGCGCGTCGGTAACTGTCATGTGGTGTTCTCCTGCCGGGATCGGGGACCAGGACACGACCCGGTCCGGTCCGGTATCCCGACCCTTTCGTGTCCGCCTAGAACCGGAGCTGAGATCCGGCAGGAATCCGCCCGGCCGGCGTGGACGCGCTGAAGGGGGCCTCGCACGCCGGGGGTGGCGTGGAAGCCCCCTTCAGCAGGACGCGGTGCCGGGCCGGCCTGGGGGATTCCGGCGGACACCGTCAGGGACGTCCGGGCGCCTACAGTTCGCCGGCGAACGCCCGGATCCGGTCCCGGTCCCAGGCGCCGTCGGCGACGACGATCCGGTGGTCCCGGGTCAATGTGGCGGCGGGAGCGAGGTAGCGGCGCTGCCGCGCGGCGAGGCCGAACCCGATCCCGGGATACTCGGAGCTGTTCGCGTACCAGCTCGTGTGGTTCTCCGGGTCGTCGACGAACACCATGGTGGCGCGGGCGCCGTCGCCGACCTTGCCGGTGAAGCCGAGCCAGGCCGTGCTCTCGCCGTCGAGCTGCTGTTCACCCGAGGTCTCGGGGCCGATGACGTCCCCGTTCTGCATCGACATCGGCCCGCGCCAGAAGAGGCCGCTGTAGCCCCAGCCCGGCCGGCCGGTGGCGTCCCTGCGCCCGTCGCTGCCCGGGGTGGCGAAGTGGAGCCAGTCGTCGGTGACGTTGGTGAGCGCGTACCTGAACCGCAGGACCCACGCGGACTCCGCCTCATCGACGCGCTCGACCTCGATCAGCCGGTTCTCCTCCAGCAGGACGATGCCAGCCTTGCTCGTCCAGTGCAGCAGCTCCGACACCCCGCCGGACTCGTGAACCGCGTACTTCTGGCTCTGGACTTCGCCGCGGTCGTCCCGCATCACGTAGCCGTGCACGGGCAGGTAGGTCGCCGGGCCCCAGAAGTTCGTCTCGGCCACGTTCTGCGCGGCCAGGAAGATCCCGTGCAGGTAGGGATGGCCGGCCGGCTTGATCTCGGTGACCTCGTGGCCCCGCAGCGTGCACGCCGGGTGGATGTAGGGGTACTGCGCGGTGGCGAAGGGCGACGGGCCGACCGGCGGCTTGCGCACGTAGGTCATCAGCGGGGTGTCGCCGTACGCGAACGCGAGGTACTCGGGGAACTCCGAAATGGTGACGGACATGGCTTCCTCTCTCGTGGTGTCCGATGTGGACGTTCAACCGGCCTGTCGCGCCGGTGCGGGCAGGCTCTCCGGCGCCTTCTTCGCCGGCCGCACGAGGGCGAACACGACCACCGCGGCCACCACGGCCGCGACCGCGCCGATCAGGTGCACGTGGTCGACCCCGGTGGCGAACGCCTCCCGGACCGCGTGGTCGAGCCCGGAGCGCTCGGCGGGCGGGGCGGCCGCGACCACGGCGGGTGCCGCTCCGCCTTCCAGCAGGCCCGCGGCACTTGTCTCGGTGAACCGGCCGGACCCGGTGAGGCTGGTGGTCACGCCGGTGGCGAACACGGTGCCGAACAGCGAAGTGCAGACCGCGAACCCGAGCTGGCGGAAGGTGTTCACCACGCCGCCGGCCAGCCCGGCGTGCGACGGCGGCAGCGCGCCGATGGCGGCCGAGGTGAGCACCGGGTTGATCATGCCGACACCGACGCCGCTCACGACCAGCCCGGCCGGCAGCGCCAACCCGGTCGAGCCGGCGTCGAGGCCGATCTGGAGGAACAGCCCGGCACCGACCAGCAGGAGCCCGACCCCGATCGGCACCCGCGCGGCCAGGTGCTGCAGGAACTTCCCGGTCAGCAGCGCGACCACGAGAACCGCGGCGCTCAGCGGCACGCTGCCGAGCAGGCCGGCGGCGACGGGGCCGAGTCCCAGCGCGGATTCGAGCCACACCGTGGTGTACGGCAACCGGGAGAAGGCGACACCCTGCATGACCGTGATCGCGACCATCAGCGCAACGAACGACGGGCTGCGGAACACCGCCAGATCCAGCATCGGAGTGGAGCTGCGGGCTTCGACGACCACGAACAGCGCCAGGGCCGCGGCGCCGGTGACCAGCAGCGTGACGGTCAGCGGGTCGGCCCAGCCGGCCTGGCCCGCGTGGGTCACGGCGTAGGTGATCGCCGCGATCGCCACGGTGAAGGTGACCATCCCGGGGATGTCGAACCGCCGGACGTCCTCGTTGCGCGTCTCGGAGAGGTGCCTGATCGCCAGCAGGATCGCCACGATCGCGACGGGCACGTTGACGAGGAAGATCGCGCGCCAGCTGAGGTACTGGGTCAGCACCCCGCCCAGGATCGGCCCGGCCGCGGCCGACGCGCCGTTGACCGCGGCCCACACCCCGAACGCCATGCCGACGTCGCGCCCGCGGTAGCTGGTGACGATCAGCGCGGTGCTGGTGGCGAACATGACCGCGCCGCCGACGCCCTGCACCGCCCGGCCCACGATGAGCACCTCGGTCGACGGGGCGAACCCGCAGATCAGGGAGGCGACCGCGAAGGTCGCCAGCGCGGCGACGAAGAGCCGGCGGCGACCGTAGCGGTCGGCCAGCGCACCGCCGATCAGCAGGAACGCGACCAGCGGAAGGGCGTAGATGTTCACCACCCACTGGAACGAGGTGAACGAGGACTGAAGGCTCTGCGCGATCTGCGGCAGAGCGATGTTCACGATGGTGGCGTCCACCAGCAACAGAAAAGTGCCGAGGCAGATCGCCACCAGTGCCCACCATTTGGTCACGGCGAACTCCGGGAAGTCTCGGGCCTGCCCGGGGCGGGAAGGCCGCTGCGGCGTGGCAGATTCCACGCTCTGGTCGGGGAAATGGTGCCCATGGGACGCGTGGTATCGATATGTTCCGGGGATTTCTGGCGGATTCTCGATCCTCGCCCGGGGCAATGATGCGCTTCTCGACAGGAACTCCCGCGTTGGAGCGGGTTCCCGACAGCACAGCGCCGCGACCACCGGGACGCGGCCGCGGCGCTGCCGGGCAACTCGCCGCGTCAGGCCTGCGCGAACTGCCCGTTCAGCAGGGCGAGCAGCCGCCGTGGCGTGTCGACCTCGGCCAGCAGCTCGTCTTCGACCTCGACGCCGGTGATCTTGCGCAGTTTCGCGGTCGCCTCCATCAGGGCCAGCGAGTCATAGCCCAGCTCGTCGAACGACACGTCGAGGGAGCCGGCCGTCAACGGACCTGCCTCGCTCTCCCCCGCGCAGCCGACGATCACCTCGAACAACAGTTCAGCGGTCACTTCTGTCATTTCTCCTCCTTGGTGGTGAAAACCCGGGACGGCGTCAATAGCCGAACCGCCGGACGACCAGCGCCGAGTTGAAGCCGCCGTAACCACGGGCGAGCACGACGGCCGTGCGCAGATCCTTTTCGCGGGCGGCCGAGGTGACGAGGTCGATGCCGTACTCCTCGGGCACGTCCAGCGTGTGCGCGGTCGGCGGGATCACCGACTCGCGGACGGCCAGCAGCGCGGTGGCCACGTCCAGCGGGCCGCCGCCCGCGCCGAGCCGGCCGTAGGCGGCCTTGGGGGCCGTCACCGGGACCCCTTGCGGGCCGAAGACGTCGCTGATCGCGGCGGCTTCGATGCGGTCGAGGTCCGGCCGGCCCGCCGAGTCGGCGAAAACCACGTCGACGTCGCGCGGCTCGACCGCGGCGTCGGCCAGCGCGCGTTCCAGCGCCCGTTTCAAGGCCGGCTTCCGGCCAGAGCCCGGCCGGGGGTCGAAGGACGCGCCGTAGCCGGCGATCTCGCCGTACACCGGCACGCCGCGGTCCAAGGCGGACGTGCCGTCCTCGAGCACGAGGACGGCACCGCCCTCGCCCGGCACGTAGCCGTTGGCGCCGCGGTCGAAGGGCAGGAACGCGGCCCAGTCCTCCTCGGCGCGGCTGACCCGGCCGTGCGCGGTCTGCGACAGGAACCCCCACGGGTCGAACGCCGAATCGAGCCCGCCGGAGACGACGAGAGGTGTGCCGCGCCGGATGTACCGACGCGCGCTCGCGATCGCGTCCAGCCCGCCCGCCTGCTCGCCGACGAGCACCCCGCACGGCCCGCGCAGCCCGTGCCGGATGGAGATCTGGCCGGTGTTGGCCGCGTAGAACCACGCGAAGGACTCGTAGACGCTGACCTCCTCCGGTCCGTCGTTCCACAGCTTGTGGAACTCGCGATGGGTGAACTCGAAACCACCCTGGCCGTTCGACAGCACCACCCCCATCTCGTCGGTGGTCACCAAGGATCGGCCGATGTCCGCGTCGGCGAGCGCCCACTCCGCCGCGGTCAGCGCGAGCTGGGTTACGCGGTCGGTCTGCGGCAGCAGCCGGTTCGGCAGGTGCCGCTCCGGCACGAAGCCACGGATCTGCCCGGCCAGGCGCACCGAGTACCCCGAGCCGTCGAAGCCCCGCACCGGCGCGATCGCGCTCTTGCCCGCCAGCACGGCGGGCCAGAACTCTCCCACCCCCAGCCCGCCGGGCGCGGCCACCCCGATCCCGGTCACCAATGTGGTCATGCGGCACCGCCCAGCGACCGCAGCACCATGGCGCTCTGGAAGCCGCCGAACCCGCTGCCGACGGTCAGCACGCCGTCGACCCGGAGCTCGCGGGCCACCAGCGGCACGTAGTCCAGATCGCACTCGGGGTCGGCTTCGTGCAGGTTCGCCGTCGGCGGTACGACGTCGTTGGCCATGGCCAGCAAGCTGGCCGCGATCTCGACCGAGCCGATGGCGCCCAGCGAGTGCCCCACCATGGACTTGATCGAGCTCACCGGGACCCGGTAGGCATGCTCACCGAGGCTGCGCTTGAAAGCCGCGGTTTCGTGGCGGTCGTTCTGCTTCGTCCCGGAACCATGGGCGTTGACGTAGTCGATGTCCTCGGGCGTGGCCTTCGCCTCCACGAGCGCGGAATCGATCGCGATCGACATCTCCCGGCCGTCCGTGCGCAGGCCGGTCATGTGGTAGGCGTTGCAGCGCGTGGCATATCCGGCCACCTCGGCATAGACGTGCGCGCCGCGGCGTCGGGCGTGGCCGAGTTCTTCGAGCACGAACACCGCCGCCCCTTCCGCCAGGACGAAGCCGTTGCGGCTCCGGTCGAACGGGCGCGACGCCCGCTCGGGCGAGTCGATGCGCGGCGTCGTCGCCTTGATGGCGTCGAAGCACGCGACGACGATCGGCGAGATCGGGGTGTCGGAGGCGCCGGCCACCATGGCCTCGGCGGTGCCCTCGCGGATCAGTGCGGCGGCGTGCCCGACGGCGTCGATCCCGGACGTGCAGCCCGTCGAGACCATCGTCACCGGCCCCTCGGCACCCACCTCCCAGGCGACCTCGCGGGCCATCGAGCTCGGCACCAGGTAGTCGAACATGTGCGGGCTCAGGTGGTCCTCGTCGACCAGCCACCGCCGGCCGCTGTCGGAGAGCACGAGATACTCCCGTTCGAGGCTGGTGGCCGCGCCCACCGCGCTGCCGATGCAGACGCCGACCGCGCCGGGGTCGCCGTCGAACGCATCGAGCCCGCTGTCGGCGAGAGCGTCCTGCGCACACACCACGGCCAGTTGCGCGGCGCGGTCCATGCGGCGGATCCGGCGGGCGGAGAGCCCTTCCAGCTCCGGGTCGAAGTCGCACTCGCCGGCGACCTGGGAGCGGAACTTCGCCGGGTCGAAGAAGGTGATCCGGCGGGTCGCCGAGCGGCCCGCGCTCAGCAGGTCCCAGAACTCTTTGGTGTTGCCCGATCCCGGGGCGCGGACCCCGATCCCGGTGATGACCACTCGTCTGTTCACTTCAGTCCCCTCAGTCAGTCGAAGATGAGGCGGCACCCGTCAGCCGCCGCCAAACCAGTTCGCGGTGGCGGGGCACGCCGTCGATCGCCGTGCTCGCGAGCAGCGTCAGCGTGTCGCCGCGCAGCGACGCGTCCCGGATCTGCTCCGTGCCGACCCAGTCCGGACGGGCGGAGACCTCGATCAGGTGCACGACCCGGCCGCCGTCGAGCCGCCACCGGCCGGCGTAGCCCATGTGCGCCGTCGTGGCGGCCGGCCCGCGCCGCGTCATGTGCACGGCCACGTGCCCGGCCGCCGTGTACAGCAGTCGTCCGGCGGGATCGGGGCCCAGCAGGCCTTCGCCGCGTCGCCCGTCCGTGTCGATTTCGCGGAAGGCGACCAGCTCCCACGCGCCGGTCAGTGCGGCGGCGTCGACCGGCTCACTCATCGACGATCGCCACCACGCGGGTCCAGCCGGCCCCGGCCCCGCCGACGGCGACCGGGAAGCACGCCACGGTGAAGCCGGTCGGGCCCGGCAGGTCGCCCAGCGCGGCGACCTTCTCCAGCTGCAGGTACTCCCGGGTACGGCCGTAGAGGTGGGCCGGCCACAGGACCTCGCGGTTCCCGGTCCGCCGGTACTCCTCGAGCATCGCGTTCATCGGCCGGTCCAGCCCCCAAGCGTCGATCCCGATCACCCGGATCCCTTGCTCGACCAGCCACCCGGTGCCCTCGCCGGTCAGGCCCGGATACCGCGTCAGGTAGTCGGCGGTCCCCCACAGCCGGTCGGCCCCGGTCCACAGGAAGACGAGCTCTCCCGCGGCCGGCGCATGGCCGGCGGCATCGAACGCGGCCCGCAGGTGCGCCACGGTGATGCCCTCGCCCGGCGGGACGTGCCGGACGTCCAGCCGGACGCCGGGGCCGTAGCACCACTCGAGCGGCACCTCGTCGATGCTCTTGGCCGGGCTGCCACCGCTTTCCGGCCCGTAGTGCAGCGGCGCGTCCATGTGCGTGCCGGTGTGCGTGGTCAGCGTGACCGTCTCATTGGAGATCGCCATGCCGCCCGGAAAGTCCGCCGGGGACAGCCCCAGCACCGACGCGCCGGTCCGGTGGTCGAGCAGGTCGATCTTCACCGGCGTGGCTTCGCTCGGGCTGTCGGCGGTGACCACGCTCAGGTCGATGAACCGCCTCACGCCGGCACCTTCGCGAGCACCGCCCGTTCCGCCTGCTCCTTCACCGCACCGAGGTCGGCGACACTGTTGCGCTCGACCGCGGCGGCGATCATCGCCTCCGCCTCTTCGAAGGTGTAGGTGCCGGCGACCAGCCCGTCGACCGGGTCCTTGGCGCGGAAGTCGTGCGTCAGCACCAGCTGGGTGGTCTCCTCGTCGATCGGCAGGGCCCGCCAGTCCCCGCCCATGTGGGCCATCAGCGGGGCGTTCTCCAGCTGCCGGTAGCTGATCACGTGCCGCTCGGGGTCGATGTCGCGCCGCGACACCCACGACTGGACGGCACCGTTGACGTCGACGGTCAGCCGGGCGATCTGGTGCCGGGGCGACTCCTCCAGGACCTTGACCTCCTGGGTCGGCGGGAAGATCCGGGCGTAGCCCTCGACGTCGACCAGGATGTCCCAGACGGTCTGGAGCGGCGCGGCGACGGTGACGGTGTGTTCGGTGTGGTGCACGGTGTTCCCCCTGGTCAGTCCGAGCAGTTCGTCGTGGTTGGCGTAGGCCGCTTCGTACTCCGCTTCGGAGCGCCAGCGGTCGATGAATTCGTGCGTGCCGGGCAGTTCCGAGAACGCCTTCAGCGCCTCGAGATCGGGGCAGGCGAACTGGGCGACAGCGTTCGCGGTCAGGCCCCGCGCCGCGTCGTCGACCGGCAGGCGGTGGTGCGGACCGTGACCGAAGTGCGTCACCAGCCCCGACTCCAGCGCCAGCGCGCCCAGCTCGGCGAAGAACTGCGATCGCCGCTCCTCGCTCACCGAGTCGGCGAACCGGTAGACGAGCGTGTGGATGATCATTTCTGTCCTTTCTGGTCGGTCTCAGACGGTGGTGGCGAGCCCGCCGTCGACCGGGAGCACGATCCCGGTCACGTAGGCGCCGGCCCGGGAGGCCAGGTAGACGACCGCGCCGGCGACGTCGTCGGGCGTACCGACCCGGCCCAGCGGCGCCATCGCGCGCGTGCCGTTCCGGTAGGCGTCCAATGTGGACTTCGTCATCTCCGACGGGAAGACACCGGGCGCGACGGCGTTCACCGTGACCCCGCGGGAAGCCAGCTCGAAGGCCAGCACCCGGGTCAGGTGGTGCACCGCGGCCTTGCTGGTCGAGTACGCGTAGGTGGCGAGGCCGCGCGGGACGTGCAGGCCGGCGATGCTGCCGACGTTGATCACCCGCGCCGGATCGCCGTCGGTGACCGACTTGAGCAGCGACGGCAGCAGAGCCCGGGTGAGGAAGAACGGTGCCTCGACGTTGAGGCCCAGCACCCGGTGCCATTCGGCCGCTTCGTGCTCCTCGAAGGGTGCCATGTGGTGTGCGCCGGCGTTGTTCACGAGAATGTCGAGCCCGTCCGCCGCCGAGGCGATCTTCTCGGCGAGCGCGAGCGCGTCCCGCTCGGTCGAAACGTCCTGAGGAATTGCCTTCACCACGCCGTGTCCGGCCAGCTCCCGTTCCGCCTCGGCGCACTTCCCGGGGTCTCGGGAGACGACGAAGACCTCGGCGCCGGCATCGAGGAGGCCGCGGGCGATCATCTTGCCGATCCCGCGCGTGCCCCCGGTGACGAGCGCGGTCTTGCCGGTCAGGTCGAACAGGTCCACGGTCCCCACCTCAGTAGCCCACGGTGTAGCGCTCGCGCTGGTGCTTGCGGTTCTCGGCCTCGTCGAGCAGGGCGACCGCCAGGTCCTCCATGGAGATCCGCGAGGTCCCGTCTTCGCCGCGCAGCAGCCGGTCGGTGCCGAGGCGGTAGCCGCCGGTGCGCTCTCCCGGTTCGAGGTCGTCGGGCGGTGACAGGTAGACCCAGTCGGCGACGCGGTCGGCGGAGTAGACGTCGAGCGCGGCGGCGTGGCCCATCGCGTAGGGCTTCGCGAACGCGGGGAAGCCCGGCTGGTCGACCAGCCGCGTGCCGTCGTCGTCGAGCAGGGTGCCTGCCCCGCCCACGACGAGCAGCCGGGTGCCGGGCCGGTCGGCGAGCGCGGCGAGGAACGCCCGCGCGGCGAGGACCACCGAGGTGGTCGAGCCGATCAGCTCGGGTTTGATCACCGAGAGCAGCACGTCGTGCCCAGCGGCCAGCGCGGCGACCGGGGCCGGCCGGACCGCGTCCCCGGTGGCCGCCCGGACGCCGCCGGGGTGCCTGCCGAGATCCGGACGGCGGGAAACGGACGTGACGTCGTGCCCGCGGGCCACCGCCTCGCTCACCACACGGGTGCCGAGCCTGCCGGTGCCGCCGAAAACTGCGATGCGCACAGTGGTTCCTTTCTGGGGTGGTCAGCGGCCGAGCCAGCGACGGCCGGCCGCGGCCAGTCCGTGGGCGTCGGCGGTGCGGGAAAGCCAGACGACGCAGCCGTCCGGGCGTAGGAGGGCCGCGGTGACGTCGGCCCAGGGTTCGGCGGCGGCGACCGCCCCCGGCAGGGGCCGGGCACCGGGAAAGCCGACGAGCACGCCTCGGCGTCCGCCGAGCAGCGTCGCGAGCGGAACGGACCCGTCCCGCGTGGCGACGGAGGTGTCGAGTCCCGAGCGGAAAGTCCCCAGCAGCGGGTCATCGCCGCCGACGTCGTAGCGCAGGTCGAAGGCACCCGCGAACCGCGCCAGGTGGTCATTGACCTGCGGTAGCTCCATCAGGCGCAGGAACATCCGCCGCAGTGCGCGGTTGTGACTGTCCGGCCGCATGAGGGCGACCTGCGCGCGGATCATCGCCAGCAGGCGCGCGGCGACCGGGTGCCGTTCGCCGGTGTAGGTGTCCAGGATCCCGTCGGGCAGCCTGCCGAGCAAGCGCGCGGTCAGCTTCGCCGCGAGGTTGGCGGCGTCGCCGAGACCGAGTGTGAGGCCCTGTGCCCCGATCGGCGGGTGGACGTGCGCCGAGTCGCCGACGAGCAGGATCCGCCCCGAGCGGTACGTGGCCGCCTGCCGGGCCACGTCGGTGTAGCGGCTGCCTTCGCGGATCGAGCGGATCCGCACCCCGGGGCCACGCACCCGGTCGACGCTGGCCTGCAGCTCCGCCGCGGTCAGCGGCTCGCTTGTCGTCGGCGGCCCGTCGAACTCGAACGTGCCCAGGCTGTCGATCGCGGTGCCATAGGCCAGCATCCCGCCTTCCATGGCGTGGAAGCCCGGCGGCGGGACGGCACCGTCCGGGTCGAGTTCGACGAGTGCCTGCCGGGCGGTCAGCGTCGGCCCGGTGCCCTCGAAGGGGAACCCGGCCAGCCCGCGCACAGCGCTGCGTGGGCCGTCCGCGCCGATCACGTACCGGGCAGTGATCCGGCGGGGCCCGGCCGGGGTCCGGGCGATCACGAAAGCCTCGCTTCCGTCCTGCCCGGCTTCGACGACTTCGTGCTGCCACCGGGGCGAGAATCCGAGCTGCGCCGCCCGCTTCAGCAGGATCGACACCAGGATCGGCTGCTCGACCAGCATCCGCCGGTGCCGGTCGGTCGTGTGGTGGGAGACGTCGATGCCCGGCGCCCCGGCGAAGTGCTCACCACGGACCTGCTTCCCGCCGGGGACCGCGGAACCGCCGGTCATCCGCGCATAGCCACGCAGGTTCTCCTGCTCCGCCGCGACGAGATCGCCGTGCACGCCGCACCGCGCGAGCACCTCGACCGCGTGCGGTCCGATGCTGCCGACCTTCGTCACCCCGTCCGGCGCGGCCAGCGCCTCCAGCACCAGCGGGCGCAGTCCCGCCTGCCGCAGCAGGCACGCCAGGGTCAGCCCCACCGGCCCGGCCCCGACGATCAGCACGTCCTCGGTCACGGCGTTTCCTCCTCTTCCGGCCAGTTCTGCGCGGCGAAGCCGGCGGCCGCCGGGCCGGTTCGCAGGGTCAGGTGCGACGCGGCAGCGTGGACGTCCCGCCAGGCGCACTCCAGCGGGTGGCCCGAACGCTGGACCCGGGTTCCCGCCGCACGGAAGAGCTCGTCGACCACCGCGCGGGCCAGCTCCGCCACGTAGGCGACGTCGCGCCGGCTCCGGCCCGCGAACCGCGCGGTGGCCGTGGCGTCGTCGGCGGCGGCCGCGGCACGAGCGACGAGCATCCCGGCGACGTCGGTGTGCAGCGCGGCGCGCGCGAACAGCTCCCGGGCCGCATCGGTGTCGCGGACGGCCACGCCCGCGCTGCGCTGTCCCGCGATGCTCTCCGTCCAGTGCCCGAGCGCGTGCTCGGCGATCCCGGCGACCACGGCGGCGAACGGCAGGCCGGCGACCGCGTCGAGGGGTGCCCGGCGGCTCGCCGCGCCGGCGCCGGCGTCGCCGCGAACCAAGGCGACGCGTGGGAAACTGCGGTGCACGGGCACGAAGACCTCGTCGAGCAGCACCGAGTTGCTGCCGGTGCCGCGCATCCCGACCGGATGCCAAGTGTCCTCGACCGTGTAGTGCGCCGCTTCGACCGCGAGAAAGCGTTGGCCGCCTACGGTTTCGGCCGCCAGAAGGGCCCATTCGGCCGCGTCGACACCGCTGAGGACGTGCCAGCGGCCTGACAGGACCCAGCCGCCGTCAGCCGGCGTGGCCGTGCCGGTCGGGGTCAGCGCGGCGGCGATCGGGACGTCCGGGCCCGCCGCCCAGACCTCGGCCCGGCCCCGCGGCGGCAGGAAGGACGCCATCCGGCCGCTCGTGGCGTAGATCTGGGCACACCAGGCGGCCGAAGCGCACCGGCCGGCCAGCGGGACGAGCGCTTCGGTGAGCGCGGTGAACGTGCTGTCGGCGCCGCCGTGCGCGGCGGGCACGAAGTGGCGGGCGAAGCCGGCCGTCACGATGCCGGCGGCGACCTCGGCGCTCAGCCGCCGGTTCGCTTCCGCCGCGGCCGAGAACTTCTCGGCCACCGTGGCGAGTTCGCCCAGCGCGACCGCTGACGAAGGTCCGGGCATGTCGGTCTGCTCCCTTCTCGGTTCGGGACTCACGCGACGCTGACGACGTCGTCGAAGGACAGCCGTGGCAGCCGCGGGAACCACGGATCGGGCCCCGGCGGGCCGATGTTCAGTACCGCCAGCACACGCCGATCCAGCCATGGGAAAAAATCCGCCATGATCCCGGCTTCGTCGTATCCCACGACGGGTCCGGCACAGAGCCCGGCGGCGCGGACGCCGATGATGAAGTAGGCGAGCTGGAGAGTGGCGTTGAAGACCGCGGAATTCTCGCGGGCCTCCTTGTCGGAGAAGAGTTCGTGCGCCTTCGGAACATGCGGGAAGACCTCCGGGAGCCGGTGGTGGAAATTGAGGTCCGCCACCAGCAGCGCGATCAGCGGGGCCGTCGCGCTCTTGGCCCGGTTGCCGGGGTGGAGCCGGGCGAGCAGCTGTCGCCGCGCCCGCGTGGAACGCACCAGGACCACGCGAAGTGGTTGCTGGTTCATGGAAGTCGGGGCGAACTTGACCAGGTCGTAGATCGCTCGGACCTGCTCGTCGGACACGGGGACGTCGGCGAAGGTGTTCGGCGTGCGTGCGGCCAGGAACAGCAGTTCGCGCGCTTCCCGGCCCAGGACCAGGTGATCGGTGGCTGGTTCGGCGGTCATACCCTCCCCTTCGGTTGCTGCGGTGACCACTTTGCGGGGTCACGACTGAAGACCGGCAAAGAAACGGCAGACGCCGGACGGAGACGCCGAACGCGGGAAGCGGTGGACCACCGATGTGGACTGCTCCGCGGAGTTCGCTGCCGGAGCAGCAGCACGAGACAGCGTTGTTCGAGGCCGGGTGGTCCCGGGTGACGAGGTGGCTGGAACGGGCTCGCCCGCTGAAGGCCCGGCCGGTCCGTCCCGAGGCGACCTTCGGTGCGTGAGACCTGGATCCACCCGGTGCTGGTGCGCGGGCTCAGGCCCTCGCGGCCCGGACTTGAGTCAGCCCGACGACCGGACCAGCTCACCGGCGCCTTCCCGGTCCACGTTGCTTGACGGGCGATATCCGTTCGGCGGATCGCGGTGGTCCAAGAGGTTTGGAGCTCCGGTGCACCGCAGCGCGAGATTTCCCCATGGCATCCCTGCTTCGCCACGCAGTGCGGTGAAATGACGGGTTCTCGACACGAAGACCACACACACTGCGCTTTCCCGACAGGCCTATTCCATCCCGCGCTTGCCGGGCGTCCAGAACGCGGCGTACCGCCTGGATCGTCCGTGCCTCGCCGGTCAGGTAGGCGACCCCGCCGTGGTCCGCGCCGCGCGGCAGGTCGAGCCCGGCGACGCCGTCGGCAAGCACCCGCGAGCCTGCGGCGCCGGCCCCGTGACGGTGGACCCGGCGGAACTGCGCCCCGCGTGGGACCGGCACGTCGCCGTCGGGCTCGTCGGCCTCGAAGACACCCAGCACCCGCGCGGAAGCGGGCAGGGCACGGACGATCGCCGCGGCGGCGACGGCCCGGTCTCCTCGGCGGCGAAGAGGTGGAAGGCGGCGTCCTGGCGGGCGGTCAGCGTGCCCTCGGGCTTGCCGAGCGTCACCTCGGCGCCGGCCCGCAGGCCCCGGAGCCACCGCGTGCCGGGGCTGTTCCCTCCGTGGTCGAAGACGGCCAGCTCCAGCACGCCGGTCGCGGGCTCGTAGTGCCACACGGAGCAAGTGCGGAGCGCGTCCCCGAGGTGCGTCCAGGTGCCGGCGTCGAACGGTGGCGGCGAGGAAGAACTTGGCGCGCAACGCGGCGGTGCGGCTCCGCCGGCCGCCGCCGGATCGTGTGCCTGACCGCCTCCGACGACACCCGCGGCTACGCCGACGCGTTCGACCGCGGCGCCGGGTGGATCACCGGTGCTCCTCGGCCCACGGCAACAGCTTCCGCTCGAGGTGGGCGAGTCCGTAGAACAACGCGATGCTCATGATCGCCAGCAGGGTCATCGCGGCGAAGGCCAGCGACGTGTCGGCACTGGCGCCGGACTGCACGATGACGAAACCAAGCCCGGCGTCGGCGCCGACGAACTCCGCGATCACCGCGCCGATGACCGCCAGCGAGATCGCCACCTTGAGTCCGACGAAGATCTGCGGGAGGGCGTGGAGGAACCGCAGCTTGAAGAACTCCTGACGGCGGGAGGCATCCCATGAACGGAGCAACTCGACGAGCTCGTGCGGCGTGGACTTCATCCCGGACGCGGTCGAGATGACCACCGGGAAAACGCACACCAGCACGACCAGGACCACCTTCGGCCCCTGGCCGAAGCCGAACCACACCACCAGGATCGGGGCGACGGCGATCTTGGGCACCGCGTTCATGGCAAGCAGGATCGGATAGAACGTCCGTTCCAGCAGCGGGGAACGGACGATCAGCATCGCCAGCGGGACACCGACCACAATGGACAACGAGAAACCCTCGATGGTCTCGACCAGGGTGACCAGGCCTTGTTCGAGCAGGTATCCCGGCAGCTCGAGAAACGACACGACCACGTCGGCCGGGCTGGGAACGAGAAACCGCTCGATCGAGAAGACGATCGTCACCAGCCACCAGAGGCCGATGAGCACCAGCACCCCCACGATGGGCAGCACGACGCCCCGGACCCTCATGTCGCTCCCCCGTCGACCGGTGCGGTGAGCAGGTCACGCAGCTCACGACCCGCCTGATCGACGTCGGGCCGCCCGGGCACGCGCGGCCGGGAAATGGCGAGGTCGACGGTCTTGCGGAGCCTGCCGGGCCGCGGGGTGAGCACCGCCACCCGGTCGGCGAGCACGACAGCCTCCTCGATGGAGTGCGTCACGAACACGACCGTCCTGGGCTGCTCCAGCTGGATGCGTTGCAGTTCCCCGGAAAGCTCCGTGCGGGTCAAGGCGTCCAATGCGGAGAACGGTTCGTCCATGAGCATGACCGCCGGCGCGTGGATCAACGACCGGCACAGCGACACCCGTTGCTGCATCCCGCCGGAAAGCTCGTGGGGCAACCGCTTCTCGAAGCCACGCAAGCCGACCAGCTCCAGCAGCTCGTGCGCCCGGTCCCGGTAGGACTTCCGCTCCAGGCCGAAGATCTCGATCGGCAGCATGACGTTCGCCAGCACCGACCGCCACGGCAGCAGGGCCGGGCGCTGAAACATGAACGACACGTCGCGACGCGGCCTCGTCACCGGCTCGCCGTCGACGAAGATCCGTCCCCGGGTCGGTGACAGCAGCCCGGCGATGAGCCGCAGCAACGTCGACTTGCCGCACCCGGACCGCCCGATGACCGCGACGAACTCGTTCTCCCCCACCTCGAAGTCGATTCCGGCGAGCGCCTGGACCGGACCGGCCCGGCCGTCGAAGACCTGCGTCACGCCGTCCAGAACGATCACGGCTGGGGCACCAGCCCGAAGGAGACGACGTCGGCGGCGGTGAGCACACCGGCCGGGACCGCACCGGCGTCCGTGAGGGTGCCGATGATCTTCCGCACCCGCGCCTCGGCGACCTGGCCGAGCGGGCCGGTGAACCCGGCAGGCCGGACGTAGGACGCCATCAACCCGATCTCGGCGCCCGCCACACCCGCGTCCTGGGCCGGCTGGTACTTCTTGAGGATCGCGCCGAGCTCGCCGGGGTGCTCGATCGCGTAGCCGAGCCCCTTGAGCAGCGCCGCGGTGAACCGCCGCACCAGCGCGGGATTCCTGGCCGCGAGATCCTTCGACGTGACGACCACGTTGCCGTACAGATCGGGCACCAGGTCACCGTAGGGCAGCACGACCGCCTTCTTGCCCCGCGCCGCCGCTTCGATGAGCGGCCGGCCGACGACGAACTGCCCGATACCGTCCACCTGCCCGGACGCCAGCAGTTGCGGCAGGGCGGGCGGAGCGGCCGGCACGAACCGCACCGAGGCCGGGTCGATGCCGGCGGCCTTGGCGTAGACGGGGAACATCACCTGGTTCGTCGAGCCGGGCTGATCGGCGATCTTCTTCCCGGCCAGGTCCGCCGGCTTGGCGATGCCGTGGCCCTCGAGCGAGACGATCGCGGCGAGGGACCGCTGATGCACCGCCGCGACGGCGGTCACCGGCAGCTTCTCCTTCGCCACCGTGATCGCGGTGGCGGTGAAGTCCGCCGTCCCGACGTCCGCCCGGCCCCCGGCGACCAGCTTGAGCACGTCCACCGTGCCACTGCCCGGCGTGATCGTGACATCGAGCCCGGCTTCGGCGAAGAAGCCTTTCTCCTGAGCCACGTAGGCGTAGGCGTCGCGGCCGAAGGTGCCGAACGACGTCAGATAGCCGACCTTGTCCCGGCCGCCGGAAGGGGTGTCGCCAGACCCGCCACACGCCGTGGCGACCAACGCGACCGCGAGCAAAACAGCCAGACCAGGCCTCATGACGCCCTCCCCGACGAAAGTGATGGTCTTGCCCTGGTAGCTTCGACCTTCTTCGCGACCACAGACAACCGCTACTCGCATGAACAGGCGGCCGCCGAGCACCGAAGGTCACGATGCCGCCCTCCTCCGGGCCGCGTTCCGCGGGCCGTTCCACGTGACCCGACGCCACGCGAGCACCGCTCGGCTGCCACCAGGTGAGGAAACTCCTCGCCGGGTGACAGCCATGCCCGGCAGCTGCGGCGATTTTCAATTATCCAAAAAGGACAGACACCTTCACACGCAGCTCGCCGCGTCCACCAGCGTGATCGAGTCCGACGTCGGGCGGCCCGCGAACGCGTCCTCCTCGAGCACGCTCAGCACGCCGTCGCGCAGCGTGTAGGTCGTACGAGTACCCGTGTAGGTGATCTCGTCGGCCGGGCGAGTGACGTCGTCCGCCGAGGACACGACCGTCACGAACAGCCGGTCACCCCCAGGAGCCATGCACATGTAGCCCAAGTGCGCGGCCGCCCCGCCACCTTCGGCGACCGAAAACGGCCGGTGGTCGGCGCCGACGACCTGGCTCAGCTTCCGGCCGTCGAAGTGCAGCACCGAGTAGGTGCTCGCGTCGGCCCCGAAGGAAGTCGCGACGAGCAACTCGGCCCGACCATCGCCGTTGAGGTCAGCCACCCGCGGGGGCAGGACGCCGAACCGGGCGTCGGCCGGCAGGTGAATCGACGTGCGCTGGCCGTTCACCGTCGCCGAGACCACCTGGTCGCCACGAATGGCCCGCCACGAAACCACGTCGTCGCGCGTCCCGTCGCCGTTCAGATCGGCAGCGGTGTGAATCGGGGCATCGGGCGACGCAGCCAGCGCCGGCGCGGCTCCGGCGAACCCCAGTGCGACAGCGAACGCGGTCAACGTGGCCGTACGAACGATTCCGTTGCGGTGCATGAGAAATCCCTCCACCCAGTCAGCGATCTCTTCGCCGAACATTTCGGCTACGGGGAAGACGGCCACGTCATGGGCACGTGCAGCCGAAGTGTGATTTGCCACACAAACGCAACCTCCGGCCGCCACCCGTGCCCGCGCTCCTCCTCGAAGGCGGTCCGGTGAAATTCCACCGGCGGGCCACGTCGTAACTGTCGAAAACCACGGCTCGCGACCGCCGGACCGCGGCAGACGGGGTCACCTTCGGCGGCGGCGCTCCAAAATTGACAAGGCGCGAACCGACCGGCTCCCGCGTGGCGAGGTGCCCCATCGCTCACCGTTGGCGCTGATATCCGAGGAAGCGGCCATCCCGCCTGTTACCAGCCGCGCTCGGCGAGGCGGTGCGGCTCCGCAAGCTCCCGATCCGGGCGATCGGTCCAGAACTACTAGCCCTTTATGGACTGCTCGTGCAGCTCCGCCAGTCCGTCCACCACGCTGACCCGACCGACATAGCCGAGTTCGGCACGTGCACGGTTGTCGGACACCGTGCACGTGCTGAGGAAGTCCAGCAGCAGGGCCCGGCTTAGCGGAGGCTCCCCCCGCAGAGGCAACAGCTGCCACGCCACGTCGCACACGGTCGCCGCCACACTGGCGACCAAGCGCGGCAGCGTGCCCGACGGCGGCGGCACCCCCTGCGTTTCCAACAGGGCCGTGATGAACGTCCGGAAGTCCGACGGCTCGCCGTCGGTGAGGAAGTACGCGGCACCCGTGGCACCGTGCTCGGCAGCCGCCAGGACGCCCTCCACCACGTTTCGGACATGACAGCTCGACGTGGGATAGCGGCCACCGTCCACCCAGCGCAGCCGCCCCTCCCGCGCGGCGGTGACGAGTGCGGGCAGCACGGTGCGGTCGCCCGCGCCCCACACCAGGCGGGGCCGGACGGCGACCGTGCGGAACGAGCCGTCACCGGCGGACAGTACCCGGCGCTCCGCCTCGGCCTTGGTCTCCGCGTACAAGCCGGGGTGGCGGTGCGGATAGGGCCACGTCTCGTCGGCGTCGATCAACGGCCGCTGGCCGAGCACCACCTGTTCGGTCGACAGGTGGACCAGCACGGGAACCTTCTCGGCACGTGCGGCCGACAGCACGTTCTCGGTGCCCAGCACGTTGATCCGGTGGAATGCCTCGCGCTCCCGCGGCTCACCGCCGAGCTTCGCCGCCGCGTGCACGACCAGGTCCGCGTTCCGGCATCCCCGGCGCAGGGCCGCCAGGTCGTCGAGATCGCCTTCGACCGGCGTCGCGCCGGCGGTAAGGACCGCGTCGACGGCGCTGTCCGAACGAGCGAGCGCGGCTACGGTGTCACCCCGGTCGCGCAGCGCCCGCAGCACCGCACCACCTACGAATCCCGACCCGCCGGTGAGGAAGACGCGCATCGCCTACTCCGCCGCGACTTGGAGGGCGTTCGCCTTGAATCCGGGACCGTAGACGCTCCAGAGCTCTCCGAGGAAGAACTGCCCGAACTCGGTCACCGCCGACAGCGCCTTGGGGCCATTGGTGCGGAACGTCGTGAGTTGTTGCAGGAAGTCGGCTTCCCGGATGCGCAGGACGCCCGCGCCGACGGCCCGCGCGTCGGCCTCGCTCTTCTCGTCGACGTGCCCGGTGAAGACGCGGTAGTAGAGTGTCGAGGTGTCGGACCAGATCCGCAGCGGCGAACCGCGGCGGACGTCCTTCTGCCCGCTCAGGGTAAGCGGGTTGCCGACGCTGTCGGCGAAGTGCAGCCGATAGCGCATCGACCGCGAATCCGTCGTCGTACCCGCGGTGAACAGGTTGAACCAGCCGGCCTCGACCCGCAGCCGCCCACCGAGGACTTCCGAGTCCACGTACCCCGTCGCCTCGGCCAGGTGGCTCGGCACGTTGATGAACGTGTCGATGTCGTCGGTCGTGATCGTGAGGCGGAACATCAGCGCCTGGTCCTTGGCCTTGCCCTCCTCGTGGCCGTGTTGGGGGTCGCTCGCGTCGAAGGCGAAGAACCCCTTCATCTCCTCGGTGAACGCCAACGAGGTCGTTCGGCCCGTCCGCGCCGGCGTGCGGATCACCGGGGAGCGACGCGCCGGCACGGGCGTAGGTGGTGCCGACCGACGCCGCTTCGGCTGCTCGAGGATGTGGTCGGCCATCCGGTTGGCGTGGGCGGCGATGGTCAGCGACGGGTTCGCCCCGACCGGTCCAGGCATGGCGGCGCCGTCGGCCACGAACAGTCCGGGGAGGTTGAACACCTCGCCGTGGGAGTCGCAAACCCCCTCGTCGTCGCATCGCCCCATCGGCGCGCCGCCGAGCGGGTGCACAGTGACGATGCGCCGGAAGAACCACATCGGGTTGTCGAGGAACTCGGCGTCGAACGAATCGGCCAACTCCCGCATCGTGTTGCGGACCCGGCGGAAGTACTCCTTGCTGGTCCGGGTGTTCCACCGGATGTCGAGCAGCCCGTCACGCAGGCGCATCCACCCGTCCGGCACGTCCCGCCCCATCCCGAGCAGCGGCAGGGAGCCGGCGGACAGCGCGCCGTTGCCGAGCAGGCGCGAGACCTCCAGGCTGACGTTGGTGTCCGACGACCGAGTCAGCAGCCCCAACGTCCACCGGGTGACGAACTCGCCGAAGCGGAACATTGTGCCGGTCAGGTCGGTCGAGTGCAGCAGCCAGTCGGTGAAGCCCGGATATCCGCCGTCCTCCAGGTAGAAGCCCCGCCCGTCACGGCTTTCGCCGTCCTTCGCGTCGCCGACGCGCACAGCGGTCGTGATCACCGGCCCGAAGCTCGCGTCCATGGGCACCGACACCCGGCCGCGCTTGGGCACCACGAAGGTCAACAGATCGCCGTTGCCGGAGTACCGGCTGCCGAGCGTCGGACTCAGGCCGGGCAACGCCGCCCGGTTGCGCAGCAGGAGGAACGTCGTGCCGTAGGCACCGGCGCCGAGCACGAGCCGGTCGCAGGTGATGCGGTGCGCCGGCAGACTGCGGGCGGGCGCGGGCGAACCGTCGCCGTCGAAGTCGTGCCGGACGAACGTGACCGCGAAACCTCCGCCGTCCAGCGGAGCGATTCCCCGCACCTCGCAACCCGTGCGCACGTCGGCGCCGCGGGCGGCGGCAGCTGACAGGTACGTGTGGTCGAGGGTGTTCTTCGCCCCGTCGTTACACCCGATGTCGCACTCGCCCACCAAGCGACAGGTCCGACGCGGCACCCCGTGGATGTTGCCGTAGTCCGCCTCCGCGATCGGCATTCCCAAGCCGGGTTCGTCACCGTGCGCGGGGGCGAAGCTCACCGCCAGCGGCGGCAGTTGCCAGTCCAGCCCGGCGCGCTCCGCGAACTGGATCATCGCGTGCGTCTTGCGGGTGGACTGGTACGGCGCCGTGTGGAACGGATAGCGCGTGGCGCCCAGCATCTTCTCCACGGTGTCGTAATGCGGGTCGAGATCGGCGCGGCTGACCGGCCAGGTCTCGTAGCCGCCGCCGGGCAGCGGGTCCTCCCGGACGAACCACTTCTCGTCCTTGCGGAGCAGCACGTTCGCATAGATCAGCGAACCTCCGCCCAGCCCGCTGGACACCACCGAGTCGAAGCCGCGGAAGCTCCACACGTCGAACAGTCCGTGCAGGCCGCCGCCAGGGTCCCAGAACGCCTTGCTCATCTGGGACGGTGTGCGCGGGAAACTGCCCGGCGGGTAGGGCCGGCCACGTTCGAGCAGGACCACGGACTGGCCTGCCTCGGCCAGCCGGTAGGCGGTGACCGAACCGCCGAAGCCGGAGCCGACCACGACCGCGTTGACGTGCTCCGCGCCGCTCAACCCACCGGCTCCTCGACCTGCTTGCGCCCACGCGGACCGCGGGCGGTGGCCGGGGCAGAGGGGATGTCCTCGGCCTGGCCGTTGCGGTGTCCGGCCGCTGGCACCTCGCGGCCCCCGTACAGCGCGTTCGGGTCGAGTCGGGCGAGCTTCGCCGGATCGGTGCCCGTCAACGAGTGCAGGTAGCGGAACGCGCCGTTGGCCAGGCAGATCTCATCCACCGCCGCGACCAGCCTGGCCTGCACGGCGGGCGTCATCTTCTCGGGCCGCACCCCGATGTAGAGCATCAGCTCGCAGAAGCTCCCCGGTTCCCGCTCCTCGCCCGCAGGCTTCCACGCCTCCGGTCCCGTCAGGTAGCGCGAGCGGATCGACTTCACGTAGACGGAGATGAACGTGATCGCCCGGCTGCGCCGCCGCTCGTTCACCACCAGGTCGTTGAGGGCGTAGAACAGGTTCGCGTACCGCTCGACCGGACCGAGTACCACGAACATCCGGGTGGGGTCGCCAACCGTGGAGTCGAGGATCTGATCCGTGAACCGCTCGATGTTCTTGTGGTTGCCGTATCGCGGGCTCAGGATGATGCAGCCCATGCCGACGTACTTCAGCACGTCGTCCAGCACCGTCGGCAGCCGACCGGCGACCGCCCCGATCGCCTGCTGGTAGCCGTAGGCCACGCGGTTCCACAGCGACTTCACCGGGTTCTGCGGGGTCGGGTGGTAGGACGAGAACTGGCCGACGCGCAGGCCCAGGTCGGTGCCGGGAACCTCGAAGTCGGCCCACACGCCGCGCTCCATGACCGCGTCGCGCGGATTACGGATCATGCCCGCCGAGTAGCGAACGAACTCGTCGAGCGAGGTCGTGATGCGGCGCTCGTTGCGCAGGATGGTCCGGAACTTGTCCACCACCTCGATGGCCAGCGTCAGCTCGGTGATCACGCCGTGCCGCCCGGTCCCACCGAGCACCTTGAGCATCTGGTCGAGGTCGTGCTCCCGGCTACAGCGGTGCACCTCGCCTGTCCAGTCGACGTACTCCAAGGCCAGCACGGTGTCGAGGAAGATCCCGTGGCGGTGCGAGGCCGGGCTGATTCCGCCCACCGAGGCGAAACCGGCCGCGGTGATGTGGTCGTGATCGCCGATCACCTTCAGCCCGATCCCCTGCTCGGACAGCATCTGGTCAACCGCGGCGAGCCGGGCACCCGGCTGGATGGTGACCGTGAGGCCGATCCCGTCGACCGACACCACACCGCTCATCAGCTCGGTGAGCAGGACCGTGCCGTGGTCGGGCGTCACCAGGTTGTTGCTCGAATGGCCGTTGCCGCGCACCACGAGCTGGACGCCCGCGTCACGGCACTCCCGCACCGCGGCCACCACGTCCTCGGTAGTGCGCGGCAGATAGACCTTGAACGGCGGCCGGGGCTCGGCATCGGGATCGGCGACCAGCGACCAGTCGTGGCCCAGGTTCGTGATCGAGTCGTGGTTGATGCTGTCGTGGCTCGTCGGCACGTAGGTGTAGTGATTGCTCGCCGTCTCGACGAGACCGTTCTTACCCGCCATTGTCAGGCCCCTTGCCTCTTGAGAAATTCGAGCATCTCCGGGAAGACGTCCCGGCTCACGTTCTTGCCCATGAACACGTCCTGGTGCCCGTAACCGGGGAACACCTTGAGTTCGTGCCTGCGCGGCGCCACTTCCTCGAGGCGCCGCCAGCAGACGATGTTGGAGTTGGCGAAGACCCGGTTGTTGTCCCCGGTGGTGAGCAGCACCGGCGTCGTGATGTCCGCCGCGCCCGCCAGGTAGTCCGTGGGCAGACTCGCGTACGCCGGGTTGTCCTCGTATTTCACGGCCCGGCCCGCGTTGACCATCTTCAGCACGTGCCGGTAGTAGTGCAGCCCGGTCGCGCCGTAGAGGTCACCGCCGCGGCGGTGCGTGACCGGCAACAGGTTGTCGTGGCTGTAGAGGGCAGGCCAGCCCGTGCCCCACATGAGGCTGAGCATGTGGCACGCCGGAACGTCGCACTCGGGGTGGAACAGGTCCACCGCCTTGGACATCAGCCAGCCGAGCGAGAACCGCGGCGCGGACCCGGCCGCGGCGTCGAGGTACGGCTGCCCGAGCACCCACTCCATGAGCGTCGGCGCGACGGCGAGCTTGACGCGGGACCAGTTCGGGACCCGCGGCGTCAGCCCGACGCTGTTGGCGATCACGCTCGTGATGCCGCTGACCACGCCGCTGAAGAGGCTCATCATGAACGACACGGAACCCAGGCAGTGCGCGATGACGTGGATGCGGCGGTCGTGGCCGACGACGTCGCGCAGTTCATTCAGCGCCGCCGGATAGTCGTATAGCGCGATGTCGTCCATCGTGTAGCGGTGCATCGACCGGTTGTACGGAAGCCGGTTGCTCATCCGGTAGTCGAGCGTCCACACATCCGGGAATCCGTTGTCCAGCAGGTACGAGACCAGATTCTCGTGCTCGGGCATGATGAACATGTCCATCGATGTCGTCAGTCCATGGATGACGAGGACGATGTCGTCGGACTCGTCCCGGCGGAATCTGGTGAGGTTGAGCCCGAGGCCGTCACCGGTCGTGATCGGGTGCTCGGTGATCTCGGCGTTTTGCACGCCGGTGAGGGTGAACAGCGGAATCTCACGGTGCACGGGTACCACGGCAATCCTTCGGGGTGTGAAGCACTCCGACAACGGGGCGAACTGCTTGACGGGCGACCGACGGGCTTTGGTCAACGACGGCGGCCGAGCGGCTGCATGGCGACGTCGGCATCCACCCCCTTCGTCGACGCGCCGTTCCCGCCCGCCCGCAGCGTGCGCCACGCGTCGGCCAGGGAAGCGGCGATTGGGTCGATGACCCGCCGGTCATTCCAGTACCAGGGATGCGAGAGCGGACTCCAGGACAGCCACCACGGGCCGACCGACAACCGGCGGTCCTCGGTCACCTGTCGGTCGTACCGGTCGTTCAGTTGTTTCAACGGGGAACTGATCACGTCGTCCGGGGCGTAGACGTTCACCCACTCGCCACGAATCTGCGGATGGTGGTGGGCCGCACGCGGGTGCGGCACGATCAACGGCGTGCCACGATCGGGCAGGCGCGCCGCCCACAGCGCCATGGGACTACCCAGCGTGTAGAGGTAGCTGAGCGTTTCGCCTCGCTCGACCGGACTCGGGCCGACGCTGTTGCTGACCCGCGCACCGCGCAGTTTCCGCGGCTGGCCGTAACTGCCTGCCTCGACTTCGAGGTCGTAGAAGAAATTGCTCGCCACCACCGAGCCCAGGCTGTGCGCGACGACGCACAGCGGCGCGTTCTCACCTGCCTCCGCGGCCAACTCGGTCAGCGTTCGCGCCACGACGGCGTGCACCCGGTCGTACAGATCCCGGTCGGAGGAGTTGATCTGGTAGGCGACCGCGTCGCCGACGTAGTGGACGGCGAGCCAGCGCATCGTCGGAAAGTGGAAGCCGGGCGCCCCTGGCAGCCACCGCACCAGCCCACTCAGGACCAAGGCCAGCAGGGCCGACCCGGACCCGGCGTCGGTCGACGTCGCCCACCGGCTGAGCAGGCGGAAGAACGACGTGGCACCACCACCGCCGAGTCGGTTCAGCAAGTCGTCGTGGCCGGAGTCCAGCTCGTTCGCCCAGAACACGGGCTTGATGACCAAGGCGTCGTCGGGGTCGTCGCCCGAATAGCGGGCGAACGCTTTCTTCAGTTTCGCCGTGGCGGTGTCGGCAAAGCGGGGATTGTCGATTTCGACGCCGTGAATGAACATCACGGCCAACTTGGTGGAAGCATTGCTGCGACTCACGCTATTCCCTCACCGTCGCCGATCACGCACCCGTAGAGCGAAGCCCTACGCTATCAGGAGACGACACTTCCGGCGATCACTCAAATGTGGAAACAATGGTGACGCTCCGGTCATAAAAATGACCGAATACGCGAGTCGCCACACTGACCGACGATCGCCTTCGTGTGATCACCGCCCTGCGGAACACACGCAGAGTGGCTGCTCACGCGCAGGCTCGACTGCCCTTTCGGGGCAGGAGAACGTCAAGGTCTGTGATCTTGGTGTGAAGTCGGCGGATGAAGTGGTCCGCACCGACAGACGAACCGAAGAAGGTGGCCTCCTGCCTCAATAATGCGGGTTCTCACACCATCCATACAGCAGAGCCCAGAGGCCACCTGCCGCTGTCGACCACGAAGTCCGGTAGCCCTGCGCCACGGCCGAACACGCGATGTCAACGACCTCGTCGAGCCCGCCGTGGACAGCTGAATGGCTGTACTTCTAAGAATCTGGTTGGCAACCGGCGAGTGGCTAGGTGGTGGACATCACGACGAACACGAGGCGGACAGCAACGCTAACCAGCAGCCTGCGGGTTAGACCCAGCACGCGAGAGGCCCCGTGAACAGACGTTCACGGGGCCTCTCGACCGACAGACGTAGCTCTACCAGCCGCGCTCGGCGAGGCGGTGCGGCTCCGCAAGCTCCTCGACGTTGATACCGACCATGGCCTCGCCCAGGCCGCGCGAGACCTTCGCGAGCACGTCCGGGTCGTCGTAGAACGTCGTCGCCTTGACGATCGCCTCGGCGCGCTGGGCCGGGTTGCCGGACTTGAAGATGCCGGAACCGACGAACACGCCCTCGGCGCCGAGCTGCATCATCATCGCCGCGTCGGCCGGGGTCGCGATGCCGCCCGCGGTGAACAGGACCACCGGCAGCTTGCCCGCCTGCGCCACTTCGCGAACCAGCTCGTACGGCGCCTGCAGCTCCTTGGCCGCGACGAACAGCTCGTCCTCGGGCAGCGTCCGCAGCCGCCGGATCTCGCCGCGGATCTTCCGCATGTGCGTGGTGGCGTTGGAGACGTCGCCGGTGCCGGCCTCGCCCTTGGAGCGGATCATCGCCGCGCCTTCGGTGATCCGGCGCAGTGCCTCGCCGAGGTTGGTCGCGCCGCAGACGAAGGGCACGGTGAACGCCCACTTGTCGATGTGGTTGGCGTAGTCGGCCGGGGTGAGCACCTCGGACTCGTCGACGTAGTCCACGCCGAGGGACTGCAGGACCTGCGCCTCGACGAAGTGGCCGATGCGAGCCTTCGCCATCACCGGGATCGAGACGGCTTCGATGATGCCGTCGATCAGGTCGGGGTCGCTCATCCGCGCGACGCCGCCCTGGGCGCGGATGTCGGCCGGCACGCGCTCCAGCGCCATCACCGCGACCGCGCCGGCGTCTTCGGCGATCTTGGCCTGATCGGCGGTGACCACGTCCATGATCACGCCGCCCTTGAGCATCTCGGCCATGCCGCGCTTCACCTTGGCGGTGCCGGTGACGGACTGGACGGTGCCAGCGGAGGGGGTGGGCTGCTGCTCGGACACGACGAGGCCTTTCGACACGAAACCGGGGGTTACGCTTCCAAGCGTAGGTCGGCGGTGGACCCTTCAGGCAGGCCAGTACGCGGGTATCTCAGGAGTCCACTTCCGGGATGCCCGCGACCAGGACTTCCGCGGCCCGGGTCCGCGCGTAGAGCACGTGACGTCCGGCACGGTGCCCGCTGACCAGGCCCGCGGCCTTGAGAACGCCGAGGTGCTGCGACACCGCCCCGGCGCTCAGCCGGGTCCGGCGAGCCAGTTCGGCGGTGGACGCCGGCGCGGCCAGTTCGGTCAGCAGCATGGCCCGGCCGCGGCCCACCACGGCGGCCAGCGCGCCGGGCGCGGTGGCCGTGCCCGTCTCCCACAGCGTGGCGATCCCGCGCGGCGGGTAGCGCAGCACCGGCTGCCAGCGGGGGTCGGTCTTGGAGAAGACCCGCGGCCAGACGAACGCCGAGGGCACCAGCACGAGGCCGCGCCCGTCGAGCGGCACGGTGGCGTGCAGGTGCCGGTGCGCCACCGTGAGCGTGCCGCTCTCCCAGCGGACCAGCGGGGTGAGGTCGTTGAACAGCTCGGCGGCCCCGCCCTGGGCCAGCAGCCGCGACCGGTGCAGCACGTCGGCCTCGAGCAGCGCGCGGATCCGGGGCCAGTCGGGGGCCAGCACCAGGTCCCAGTACCGCTCCATCAGCGTGGCGAGCCGGTCGAGACCGGCTTCGGGATCGCGGTGGAACCGGCCCAGCGCGGGCGGGCGCGGCCCGGTCATCGCGTCCAGCTCGCGCCGGACGACGTGGGCTGGCACGTCGCGCAGGTCGGCGAGCTCGGCGGCCAGCTCGGGCAGCGGCGTGGACGGCGTGCCGGCCAGGAAGCCGGGCAGGTGCCGCCGCGGGGCGAGGTCGCGCAGCAGCCCGATGTCCAGCCCGGCCCCGTCGAGCGCCGCGGTGGCGCGCTTGATCCACGGCAGGTGCAGGGCGTGCTCCCCCGGCTGGTTCAAGACGCGGACGCTCGCCACGATCTCCCACGCCGGGGAGAACGCGAACCGGGTGTGCGCCAGGTCCTCCGTGGAGAATGCCAGATCGAGCACGCGCTGCCTCCTGCCGCAGAATCCGGCGAAGTCTAGGACTCTCCCGTTTGGACAGTCGAGCGGGGCACGGAAAGCCCTTGCGGGAAAGCGAAAATTCCTCGCGGGTCGTACCGCCGGGCGACGGCGCGCAGCCGGGGCAGGTTGACGCCGTAGTACGCCTCGGCCCAGTCCGGCATCTCCGGATCGAGGTAGTTGACGTAGCCGGTGGTGCCGAACTCCGGCCCGAGGCCGTCCCGCACGGCGGCGAGCGCGCGCCGGGCCGCCGCCTCGCCGCCGTGCTCGGGACCCGCGCCGTGCAGGAACTGGAAGCTGGCCAGCGCCTTGCGGTGCGGGAAGGCCGTCTCGCGGACGCCGACGCGGGCGATGGCGCCGCCACCCGAGTCGATGATCGTGTCGACGCCCGGGGTCCCGAGCAGCACCTCGACCACCGCGGCGGGGTCGGCGGCCCGCCGCATGAGCATCCGCGAGGTCCCGACGTAGGCCGCCCGGCCGGCGGCCAGGCCCGGCCGGGACTCCCGGTCGTCGAACGACCGCATCGCGCTCAGGTGGTCCTGGACCTGCCGCCGCCGCTCGGCCGGTGGCGTGCCGACCCGGCGGATCAGGTCTTCGAGCAGCTCGTCCAGCCGTGCTCGCGGCCCGAGGAACGTGCCGGCGAAGACCGCGTGATCGGCGCCGAGGCCCATCCCGCCCCATAGTTCGTCCGGCATCGACGGCAGCCACTCCTGCCAGGCGGCGAACAGCGCCGCCTGGGTGCCCACCGGGAACTTCAGCTCGAAGGTGGCCACGTCGACGAGCGGCACGGTCCGGAAGGTGAACCCCGTGACGATCCCGAAGTTCCCGCCGCCCCCGCCGCGCAGCGCCCAGAACAGGTCCGGCTCCGCCACCGCCGAGACCGTGCGCACCCGGCCGTCGGCCGTGACGATCCGCGCCGCCTCCAGGTGGTCGCAGGTCAGCCCGTACTTCCGGTCGAGGACGCCGACGCCGCCGCCGAGGGCGAGCCCGGCGATGCCGACGGAGCCGCAGCTGCCCGACGGCAGCACGCGGCCGGCCGCGGCGAGCGTGGTCGCGATCGGCTCCAGCCGGGCCCCGCCGCCGATCACCGCGCGGCCGTCCCGGCGCACCTCGATGCCCGAGAACCGGCTGAGGTCCACCACGATCCCGCCGTCCACAGTGGAATAACCGGGGTAGCTGTGCCCGCCGCCGCGGGCGGCGATCGGCAGCCGGTGCCGGGCGGCGAAGCCGACGGCGGCCTGGACGTCCTCGACGCGCGCCGCGCCGACGACGGCCACCGGCATCCGGTGGTCGTACATCGTGAAGTAGCCCTGCTTGGCCTCCGGGTAGCCCGGGTCGCCCGGCCGGAACAGCGGCCCCGAGAGCCGGCGGCGCAGCCGCTCCCAGTCGTCCGGCGGTGGCCACCCCGCCAGGCCCGCCACCGGCACCGCTCCGGAGATCCGCAAGAAGGTCCGCCTGTCCATGCCACTCCCCCGCTGCCTCGTGCTCCCCCGGGCATTCGGCTGGTCCCGGGAGCCCTGCCCTTGCCGTGACCAGGGTAGCGGGTGTGTGATCGAGGACACATCCCGTACACCAGCCGTTCGCCGAGGAGTCGTCATGGCAGACAAGCAAGCCAGGAACGCCGACACCGGGGCCGCCGTCGCTGTGGACGACCCCGCGAAGGTCCGCAACGTCGTGCTCGTCGGCCCGTCCGGCTCCGGGAAGACCACCCTCACGGAGGCCCTGCTCGCCGCCTCCGGCACGGTGCCGCGCGCGGGCACGGTGGTCGACGGGACGACGGTCTGCGACCACGACCCGGCCGCGGTCCGCCAGCAGCGCTCGGTCGGCCTGTCGGTCGCGCCGGTGCTGCATCGGGGTCACAAGATCAACCTGATCGACACGCCGGGGTACGCCGACTTCGTCGGGGAGCTGCGGGCCGGGCTGCGCGCGGCCGACGCGGCGCTGTTCGTCGTCTGCGCCGCCGAGGGGGTCGACGCGGCGACCGTCGCGGTGTGGGAGGAGTGCGCCGCGGTCGGCATGCCGCGCGCGGTCGTCGTCTCCCGGCTCGACCACCACCGGGCCGACCCGATGGGTGAAATCGCCGCCTGCCAGGCCGCGTTCGGGGCCGGGGTGCTGCCGCTGTACCTGCCCGCGGGCGACGGTCTCGTCGGGCTCATCACCCAGCGGTACTTCGACTACTCGGGCGGGCACCCGCCGAAGGCAGGCGAGCCCGATCCGGCCGACCTCGAGCGGATGGCCGAGGCGCGCAACGAGCTGATCGAAGGGATCATCGCCGAGAGCGAGGACGAGTCCCTGATGGACCGCTACCTCGCCGGCGAGGAGATCGCCGAGGAGACCCTGATCGCCGACCTCGAGACCGCCGTCGCGCGGGGCTCGTTCCACCCGGTCATCCCGGTGTGCGCGACCAGCGGGCTCGGCCTGGCCGAGGTGCTCGACGGGATCGTCCGTGCGTTCCCCTCCCCGCTGGAGCACGAGCCGCCGGACGTCACCACGCCGGACGGCGTGGCGCACGCCGCGATCACCGCCGACCCCGCGGGCCCCCTCGCCGCGGAGGTCGTCCGGACGGCCGTCGACTCCTACGTGGGCCGGGTATCACTCGTCCGGGTGTTCTCCGGGACGCTGCGGCCCGAGCGGCCGGTGCACGTGTCCGGCCACGGCCTCGCCGACCGCGGGCACGAGGACCACGACGCCGACGAGCGCGTCGCGCACCTCTACTCCCCGCTCGGCGCGAACCTGCGCGAAGTGCCCTACTGCGTCGCGGGCGACCTCTGCGCGCTGACGAAGGTGGGGTCGGCGGAGACCGGCGACACCGTCTCCTCCCCGGACGAGCCGCTGCTGATGGAGCCGTGGGCGATGCCGGAGCCGCTGCTGCCGGTGGCGGTGGTCGCGAAGACGCGCAGCGACGAGGACACGTTGGCGCGCAACCTGTCCCGCCTGGTCGCCGGCGACCCGACGCTGCGGCTGGACCGCAACGCCGAGACCAGCCAGCTGGTGCTGTGGTGCATGGGCGAGGCCCACGCCGACGTCGTGCTGTCCCGGCTGCGGGCCGGGGGCGCGGACGTCGACACCGAGCCGGTCAAGATCAGCCTGCGCTCGACGTTCGCCAAGCCCGCCAAGGGGCACGGGCGGCACGTGAAGCAGTCCGGCGGCCACGGCCAGTTCGCGGTCTGCGACATCGAGGTCGAGCCGCTGCCGCGCGGCGGCGGGTTCCAGTTCGTCGACAAGGTCGTCGGCGGCGCGGTGCCGCACCAGTTCATCCCCAGCGTGGAGAAGGGGGTGCGGGCCCAGCTGCAGCGCGGGCTGGCCGACGGGCACCCGGTGGTCGACGTGAAGGTCACGCTGGTCGACGGGAAGGCCCACAGCGTCGACTCCTCCGACGCGGCGTTCCAGACGGCCGGCGCGCTGGCGCTGCGGGAGGCCGCGGCGAACGGGCACATCACCATGCTGGAACCGTTGGAGGAGGTGGCCGTCCGGCTGCCGGACGAGCACCTCGGCACGGTGCTCGGCGACCTCTCGTCCCGCCGGGGCCGAGTGCTCGGCACCGAAGCCGGCGAAGGCGGGCGGACGGTGATCCGGGCCGAGGTACCGGCGACGGAGCTGGTGCGGTACCTGATCGACCTGCGCTCGATGACCTCGGGCACGGCGACGTTCACCCGCCGCCACGCCCGCTTCGAGCCGGTGCCGGAAGGGATGGCGGTGCATTAGCCGGATCTCGCGTGATCGGAGCCGGATCTCGCGTGATCGAGCCCGTAACTCGCGTGATTCGAGGCGGTACGGCTCCGATCACGCGAGTTACGGCTCCGATCACGCGAGTTACGGGAACCGGCCAGGGCTATGAGAAGTCGAAGCCGCCCGGGCGGCCGTTCCGGTCGGCCACCAGCCCGGCGAGCGTGGCCAGCGCGATCTCCGGCGGGGTCCGCGAGCCGATGTTCAGCCCGACCGGCCGGTGCACCCGGGCGATCTCGGCGTCCGGCACGCCCAGTCCCTGCAGCGCGGCCACGTGCGGGCCGGGGTGGCGCGGGTTGCCGAGCACCCCGACCCAGCGCGGCTCCCCCGCCAGCGCGGCCTGCAGCACCGCACCGAGCTCGGGCCGGTGGTGATCGGTGACGACCACGTCGGCGGACGCGCCGAGCGGCGGCAGCGTGGTGTCCGCCGCGAAGCCGTCGGGCACGTCGGTGACGCGCGCGGGGTCGGGCTCGTACAACGCGACGTGGTACCCGAGGTCCCGGGCGAACTTCAGCAGGTACCGCGACACCGGCGACGCGAAGACCGCCACCAGCGTCCGCACCCCGGGGCCAGCGGGAGCCGTGCCGTGGGCGACGTCGCAGGCTTCGGGTTCACTCATGCCGCCATTGTTCCCCGTGTCGTCCCGGAGAACACGTGTGCCGTCATTCGGACAGGAGGGCCTGCGCCTGTGACGTTCGCGTGTAGAGCACCTGCCGGCCTTCCCGGCGCTTCGTGACCAGGCCGACTCGGTGCATCGCGCCGAGGTGGTAGGAGATCGTTCCCGGGGCGTAGCCCAGTCTTCGAGCGAGGTCGGTCGTGGAGCGTGCTCCCTCGAGTTCGTCGAGCAGGATGGCGCGTGTCTCGCCGATCACGGCGGCGAGACGTCCGCAATGCCGTCGGGTGCCGGCTCCCGCTTTCCGCACCGGGACGTAGAGAACCACCTCGTCCGGCTTGTCGACCTGAACGAGCAGGCTCGGCCCGCCGAGCACGCCGGGTGCCAGGACCAGTTCGCGGCCGGTGACGTCGATTTCGCCGGTCCAGGGCTTGTCGATGGTGACGGCGTCGCCGGTCCACGCGATGCCGGGGTGCACGCTGTTCAACAGCCTGCCCAGCCCGAAGGACACCAGCACGGCCGCCCGGTCCGCGATGTCCCGGTCGATCACCGGCTGGAGTGCCGGCCAGCTGTCGGCCAGTGCCTCGCGCCAGAACCGTCCGAGCCCAGCGGCCAGGCGTTTCGGCAGGTCACCGGCTTCCATGCGCCGTTGGACGGCGACGGGTGCCGGGCGCCCCCAGTACGTGGAGATGCTCGCGCACACCTGGCTTTCGAGGTCGTCCTGGCTGGTCGACTCGACCGCGGCGAGTTGTTCGTCGAACAGTTCGCCACAGCTGCCGCCGGCGCCCGGGCGGGGCGTCAGCAGATCCGGGACGTAGGTCGCCCCGTCAGGCGGCAGGAGGTCGGACACCAGCTCGACGTCCGGGTGTGCCAGCGCTGCTCGCGCCGACGGTCCGGGATCTCCGAAAACGGGATGACGATCTCCTTTCGCCGTCAGTTTCAACCAGGCCATCACCTCCTGCGCCGGCGAAAACGAAAACCGGACCCGCGCCATTGTCCCGGCGTCCGCACGCAACGTGATCACGGCCTCCAGGCTAGCAGTCACGTTTCGGATTCGAACCGGATCAAATCATTTCCGTGCCGGTACGTGAATGCGGTTGACTGTCCTGGCGGTCCCGAAGGCCGGCACCGCGGTTCGCGGAAGGAGGTGGGACAGATGGGGATGACGCGACTCCGGTCATCGGCGGGAAAGGGATGGTTCTGCTGATCACCAGAAAGGCTCCGGCAACTTCTCGGCCTATCTCGGCGGCAGTTGTGCCTCCGGGCCGAATGCGAGGGCCGGCCCGGCGTCAGTCGTCGATCTGCTCGCCCAGGGTCAGCCGGAAATGGAACGTCGACGCCCGGCCCTCGACGATCACCAGGTACCCGCCCGCCGTCCGCAGCACCTTCCGCTTCTTCGGCGACCACGGGTAGACGGGCTGGTACTCGCGGGCGAGCCGGAGTGCCTCGGCTTCGGCGGTCTCCCGGTCGGCGAAGGAGAACGTGTCCGACAGGGACCAGGTCCGGCCGTCGCCCGCGCCGCGCTGCTCCTCGACGACCACCCACCACATCTCAGACCTCCGGCTCGGCGAACTCGAAGTACTCCGGCAGCGGCGCGGTCCCGGCCAGCCGGAAGTAGCGCACCTTCCGGCGCCGGCGCAGCCTCAGGGTGTCGCGGACGGCGTCGTTGTGGACGCGGCGGGCGATCACCACCCGGTGCTCGGCGTCGGTCAGCTCCTCGGCCAGCTCGGCCGGCAGGCACGTCCGGTCGACGCGGCTCAGAAGCAGCGTCAGCTCGTTCTCCGCCGTTTCCCGGTCGGGCCGCATCGCCGCTTCGGCACGCTCGGCCGACGTCCGCAGCGCCGTCTCACCCGACACCACCGCGACCGCGCGCGCCACGACCGCCCGGCGCGCCAGCGCCGCGTCGAGGGCGGCCCAGCACGCGTCCGTCCGGACGTGCAGCCGGTCGAGCCGATTCGCCGTCGCCACCAGGAACAGCCCACCCAGCACGACGACCAGCGCGAGCAGCGGGAGCAGCCAGCCGAGCACGCTCACCGGGCGAACTCCCGCTCCGGCGCCGCGACGCGGCGCGGGTCGGCGGCGACCGCCGTCTCGTAAACCCGCAGCACCTGCGTGGCCACGACCGACCAGTCGAACATCGTGACCCGCTCCCCCGCCGCCGCGGCCAGCGACGCCCGGCGCGCCGGGTCGCCGAGCAGGTCGCGCAGGCCGTCCGCGAGGGCGGCCGGGTCGCCGGTCTCCACGAGCTGCCCGGCGCGGCCGTCGTCGAGCACCCGCCGGAACGAGTCGAGCCCGCTGGCCAGCACCGGGGTTCCCGCCGCCATCGCCTCGGTCAGGATCATCCCGAAGCTCTCGCCGCCGGTGTTCGGCGCGCAGTAGACGTCGACGCTGCGCAGCGCCCGCGCCTTGGTGGCGTCGTCGGCCTGGCCGAGCAGCTCCAGGTGCGGCGCCAGCTCCGGCCCGGCGTCACGGCGCAGCTGGTCTTCGTCCCCGCGGCCGACGACGACCAGCCGCAGGTCCTCGAACTCCGGCAGGATCCGCCGCAGGGCCTCCAGCAGCACGCCCATGCCCTTGCGCGGCTCGCCGAACCGGCCGACGAACCCGACCGTGCCGCCGGCCCGCGGGTAGCCCGGCAACGGCGTCGCCGAGGAGAAGAACCCGACGTCGACGCCGTTGGGGATCTCGACGGCGTCGCCGCCCGCGTGCTCCACCTGGACCCGGCGGGCCAGCGCGGACACCGCGATCCGCGCCGTGATCTTCTCCAGCAGCGGCCGCAGCACCGGCTGGAACGCCGACAGCGTGCGCGAGCGCGTCGTCGCGGTGTGGAAGGTCGCCACGATCGGGCCGTCCGCGATGAGCAGCGCCAGCAGCGACAGGCTGGGCGCGGCCGGTTCGTGCAGGTGGAGGACGTCGAAGTCGCCGTCGCGGATCCAGCGCCGCACCCGGGCGTAGGACACCGGGCCGAACTGCAGCCGCGCCACCGAGCCGTTGTACGGGATCCCGAGCGCCTTGCCCGCGGGGTGCACGAACTCCGGCAGGTCCGCGTCCTCGTCGGCGGGAGCGAGCACGGACACCTGGTGCCCGCGCGCGAGCAGCGCCTTCGTCAGGTCGATCACGTGCCCCTGGACCCCGCCGGGCACGTCGAACGAGTAGGGGCAGACGATCCCGACCCGCATCGGCCGCGCGGCCACGCTCAGCTCGCTTCTTCGAGGCTGACCCGCTCGCCGGCCTCGAGGTCGGCCGGCCAGAACTTCTGCACCATGTGCCAGTCGGCCGGGTGCGCGGCGATGTCGCCGGCGAAGATGTCGGCCAGCGCCTGGGTCGCGGCCGGGACCTCGGCCCGCGCGGTGACCCGGATGCGCGGGTGCAGGCGGATCTGCCAGCCGTCCTCGGTGAACCAGCAGCCGGCCGGGATCAGCGCCGCCCCGGTGGTCGCCGCCAGCCGCGCCGGGCCGCCCGGCATCCGGGCCTGCTCGCCGAAGAACTTCACCGGGATCCCGCTCGTGGTCAGGTCGCGGTCGCCCACCAGGCAGACGGCCTTGTTCTCGCGCAGCCGTTTCAGCAGCACGCGCATCGCCGAGCTGTCACCAGTGAGCGGCACGATCTCGAAACCGAGCGACTCGCGGTACGCGACGAACCGGCGGTAGAGCGACTCGGGCTTCAGCCGCTCGGCGACGGTCGTGAAGCCACCCAGGTAGTCGGCCAGCCACACGCCGGCGATGTCCCAGTTCCCGCTGTGCGGCAGCGCCATCACCGCGCCGTTGCCCTCGGCGAGCGCGGCGTCGAGGTTTTCCACGCCGGTGATCGAGGCCGCGACCTTGGCGCTGACCTCCTTGTGGTCCATCGACGGCAGCCGGAACGTCTCGTGCCAGTACCGGGCGTACGACCGCATCGCGCGCCGCGTCAGCTCGTCCAGCTCGGCCTGGTCGGCCTGCGGCACGACACGGGCGAGGTTCGCGCGCAGCTGCCGCACTCCCCCGCTGTCGCGCCGGACGGCGAGGTCGGCGCCGAGCGAGAAGACCGCGCTGCCGAACCCGGTGGGCAGCCAGCCGGCCAGCCGCCAGCCCGCCGCGTAGCCGATGGCGCTCAGCCGCTCGGTCAGCCCGCTCACGCCGGTCGCTCCCCGGCGGCGGCCTCGCGGGCCGCCTTCGCCACGGCGGCGAAGCGCTGCAGCAGGGTCACGACGGAGCCGGCGGCCAGCAGCCAGAGCGTGACGTCGACGGTGTACGGGATGCCGAAGCCGTGCAGGCCGGTGCCGACCAGGGCGATGATCAGCCGCTCGGCGCGTTCGACGAGCCCGCCGTCGACCGGCAGGCCCGAGGCGTCGGCACGGGCCTTGACGTAGGAGATGACCTGGGCGAGCACCAGGCACAGCAGCGCGGCGGCGGCGGCCGGGTGGTTGTCGTCCACGACGAAGCACCACCAGGCGATGGCGGCGAACAACGCGCCGTCGACCAGCCTGTCGCAGGTCGCGTCGAGCACGGCGCCGAACGGGGTGCCGTAGCCGCGGGCACGGGCCATGGCGCCGTCGAGGATGTCGAGCATGGCGAAGCCCCACACCGTGAAGGTGCCCCACAGCAGGTGGTCGTTCGGGAAGAAGGCCAGGGCACTCACGACCGCGCCGGCGGTGCCGAACACGGTCATCACGTTGGGGGTCAGCCCGGCCCGGACCAGCGCCTGGCCGATCGGATCGGTGACGCGGGAGACGGAGGCACGCGCGAAGATATTGAGCATCGGTTCGTCTGAGGCACCTGGCTACGAGGGTCGGGGGGCGATGGCAGCCTATCGACCCGTCGCGGCCGAGCCGACGCGCCGCCCCGGCTCAGCCGGATTTCGGCAACCCGACGACCTCGCCGGAGTACTCACGGGCCTCTTCGGCGGCCGCCGCGGCGGCGCACTTCGGCGACAGCCTGCGGCGGATCGCCGCGCTGATCTCGCCGAGCGCGGTCACCTGCTCCGGCGTCAGCGGGTCGAACAGGCTCTCCCGGACGGCCTCGACGTGCCCGGGCGCGGCGGCTTCGAGCGCGGCGAAGCCTTCCTTCGTCAGCACGGCCCAGGCCCCGCGCTTGTCGGTCGGGCAGGCCTCGCGGCGCACCCAGCCGTTCGCCTCCAGCCGCGCGACCGCGTGCGAAAGGCGGCTTCGCGACGCCTGCCGCGCGTCGGCGAGCTCGCTCATCCGCAGCCGGCGGCCGGGCGCTTCCGAGAGGGCCACGAGCACTTCGTAGTAGGTGTGCGGCATGCCCGAGTCGTGCTGCAGCTGACCCTCGAGGTGCGCGCTCAGCATCCGGGTGGCCGCGTTGAACTCACGCCAGACGCGTTGCTCGTCGTCGCTGAGCCAGCGGGTTTCGGACATAGCCCCATCATACCCCTGATTGAACACTCAATCAGTCATCGTCGCAGGCCAAGCCGGCCGGCTTTACCAGGCGTCGGCGAGCAGGTCCCGTGTTTCCCCCAGCAACTGGGGCAGCACCTTCGTCTGACCGATGACCGGCATGAAGTTCGCGTCGCCGCCCCAGCGTGGCACCAGGTGCTGGTGCAGGTGCGCCGCGATCCCCGCGCCCGCGATGACGCCCTGGTTGAGGCCGATGTTGAACCCGTGCGCACCGGACACCGCGCGGATCACCTTCATCGCGTGCTGCGTGAACTCCGCGACCTCCCGCGTCTCCGCGGGCGTCAGCTCGGTGTAGTCCGCGACGTGCCGGTACGGCACCGCCATCAGGTGGCCCGGGTTGTACGGGTACAGGTTCAGCACCGCGTACACCAACTCGCCGCGCGCGACGATCAACCCCGTCTTGTCGTCCAGGGAAGGGATGCGGCAGAACGGGCAGCCGTGCTCCTCGTCGTCCTCCGGCTTGTCCTGGCCTTTGATGTAGGCCATCCGGTGCGGGGTCCAGAGCCGCTGGAACGCGTCCTGGACCCCGGCGCCCTGCTGTTCGACGTGCTCGGGACCGTCACTCACCGAACGACCGTCTCCAGCGCCTCGGCCGACGGCGACGCGTTCTCGCGGCGCTCGATCCAGCCGGCGATGGCGGCGACGGCGTCGGCCACCGGCACCCCGTTGATCTGGCCGCCGTCGCGGAAGCGGAACGACACCGCGCCCGCCTCGACGTCCTTCGCGCCGGCCAGCAGCATGAACGGCACCTTCTGCGTCGTGTGCGTGCGGATCTTCTTCTGCATCCGGTCGTCGCTCGCGTCGACCTCCGCGCGGATCCCCTTGGCGCGCAACGCCTTCTCGACGTCCTGCAGGTGCTCGACCTGGTCTGCGGTGATCGGGATGCCGACCACCTGGACCGGCGAGAGCCACGCCGGGAACGCGCCCGCGTAGTGCTCGGTCAGCACGCCGAAGAACCGCTCGATCGAGCCGAACAGCGCCCGGTGGATCATCACCGGCCGCTGGCGGGTGCCGTCCGGCGCGGTGTACTCCAGCTCGAACCGCTTGTTCTGGTTGAAGTCCAGCTGGATGGTCGACATCTGCCAGGTGCGGCCGATCGCGTCCTTCGCCTGCACCGAGATCTTCGGGCCGTAGAACGCCGCGCCACCGGGGTCGGGGACCAGCTCGAGGCCGGAGTCGACGGCGGCCTGCCGCAGCGTCTCGGTGGCCTCCTCCCACTCCCAGTCCTCGCCGATGAACTTGTCCGAGTCGCCGCGGGTGGACAGCTCGAGGTAGAAGTCCGAGAGGCCGTAGTCGGCGAGCAGGTCGAGCACGAACTTCAGCAGCGACCGAAGCTCGCCCGGCATCTGCTCCTTGGTGCAGTAGATGTGCGAGTCGTCCATGGTCAGCCCGCGCACGCGGGTCAGGCCGTGCACCACGCCCGACTTCTCGTAGCGGTACACGGTGCCGAACTCGAACAGCCGCAGCGGCAGCTCGCGGTAGGACCGCCCGCGCGAGCGGAAGATCAGGTTGTGCATCGGGCAGTTCATGGCCTTGAGGTAGTAGTTCTCCTCGTCGAACTGCACCGGGGGGAACATCGTGTCCGCGTAGTAGGGCAGGTGGCCGGAGGTGTGGAACAGCTCGCCCTTGCTGATGTGCGGGGTGTTCACGAACTCGTAGCCGGCCTCCTCGTGGCGGCGGCGCGAGTAGTTCTCCAGCTCACGGCGGATGATGCCGCCCTTCGGGTGGAACACCGGCAGGCCGGAGCCGATCTCCTCGGGGAAGGAGAACAGGTCGAGCTCGGCGCCGAGCTTGCGGTGGTCGCGGCGCTCGGCCTCGGCGACGCGCTCGAGGTGGGCGTCCTGCGCCTCCGCCGACTCCCACGCGGTGCCGTAGATCCGCTGCAGCTGCGGGTTCTTCTCGCTCCCCCGCCAGTACGCCGCGGCGACGCGGGTCAGCTTGAACGCGGGGATGAACTTCGTGGTCGGCACGTGCGGACCACGGCAGAGGTCACTCCAGACACGTTCCTTGGTGCGCGGGTCGAGATTGTCGTAGATGGTGAGCTCGCCCTCGCCCACCTCCATCACCTCGGAGGTGTCCACTTCGGACTTGAGGTCGACGAGCTCGAGCTTGAACGGCTCGTCCGCCAGTTCCTTTTTCGCCTCGTCGACGGAGTCGAAAACGCGCCGCGAGAACTGCTGGGCGCCCTTCACGATCTGCTTCATGCGCTTTTCGAGCGCCTGCAGGTCTTCCGGGGTGAACGGAGTGTCAACCGCGAAGTCGTAGTAGAAGCCGTCCTTCACCGGCGGGCCGATGCCCAGCTTGGCGTCCGGGAACTGCTGCTGGACAGCTTGGGCGAGCACGTGTGCCGCCGAATGGCGGATGACGCTGCGTCCGTCCTCGGTGTTCGCGGCGACCGGCTCGACCTCGACTTCGGTTTCCGGCGCCCAGGCCAGGTCGCGCAGCTTCCCGTCGGCGTCGCGCACGACGACGATCGTGTCCTCGCCCTTGGTCGGCAGGCCGGCCTCGCGGACCGCCGCGCCCGCCGTAGTGCCCGCCGGTACCACCACGCGGGAGGCGGCCACGGGGGAAACGGGGGGCGACTGGGACACGATGGCTCCTCGAACTGAAGTGACAGAGATGACGCCGTCGATGCTAGTCGGCGGCCCGCGCGCGCCTCACGCGCGTCCGCGAACGCCAGGCAGGCCGCCTCCGCGACGGAGACGGCCTGCCCGAGCGGGGAACGGGGGTCAGCGGGTTTCGACGACCTGGTCGAAGTCCAGCCGCGGCAGGCGGTCGAACCACGGGTTCTCCCCCGGCTTGCCGAGGTTCACCACGACCAGCGAGCGCCACGGCTTGCCGTCGAAGAACTCCTGGTCGACACCGGCGGCGTCGAACCCGGTCATCGGGCCGGCGGCGAGCCCGGCCGCGCGCACGCCGATGATGAAGTAGCCGACCTGCAGCAGCGAGTTCAGCTTCGAGAACTCGACGCGGCCCTGCTCGTCGGCGAAGTTGTCCTTGACCCCCGGGTTGTGCGGGAACACCTGGGGGATGTTTTCGTGGAAGTCGACGTCCGCGGCGAGCACGACGGTCAGCGGCGCGGCTTCGGTCTTGTCCCGGTTGCCCGGGGCCAGGTGCGGGAGCAGGCGGGCCTTCGCCTCGGCGGTCCGGAGCACCAGCGCGCGCAGCGGCTGGGTGTTCATCGACGTCGGGGCCCACTTGACGAGGTCGTAGATCGCGCGGACCTGCTCCTCGGTCACCGGCTCGGAGCTGAAACTGTTGGCCGTGCGCGCCTCGCGGAACAGCAGGTTCTGCACGTCCGCGGGGAGCTGGATGGCCTCGGTCTGCTCGGCAAAGGTGGTCATGGGGCTGAGGTTCCTTCCGTTGGGTCCGTCCCCCTTCCAACTCAGTTGAGCATTGAACTATTTCGCGTTCAACCATCTTGGCCGGTGAGGTGACCCACAGACGACACGGCCGCCGACCCCCTGCGACGGGGATCGGCGGCCGTGGTCCTGCGAGGCGCGGTGCGGAACGGGTCAGTAGGCGCCCTGCCCACCCATCACCGCGCGGAAGGTCTTCCAGAGGATCACCAGGTCCAGCGCAAGGGACCAGTCCTCGACGTAGCGCAGGTCGAGCCGGATGCTCTCCGCCCACGTGAGGTCGCTGCGCCCGCTGACCTGCCAGAGGCCGGTCAGTCCCGGCTTCACCAGCAGCCGGCGCCGGGCGTCCGGCGCGTACTGCGCGGTCTCCTCCGGCAACGGCGGCCGGGGGCCGACGAGCGACATCTTCCCGGACACGACGTTGAACAGCTGAGGCAGCTCGTCGAGCGAGTACCGGCGCAGGAGACCACCCACACGGGTGATACGCGGATCCCGCTTCATCTTGAACAGCGGGCCCGCACCCTCGTTGTCCGCCGCGAGGGTCTGCCGGATTTTGTCGGCGTCGGTGACCATCGTGCGGAACTTGAGCATGGTGAACGTCGCGCCGTCGCGGCCGACGCGGCGCTGGCGGTAGATCACCGGACCGCGGTCGTTCAGCTTGATCGCGACGGCGATCGCGAGCAGCAGCGGCGAAAGCAGGGTGAGCAGGAGCGCCGAGCCGATGCGGTCGACGATCTCCTTCACCACCCGGCGGCCGCCGGTGAACCTCGGCGCGGTGACCCGCAACAGCGGCATGCCGAGCACGCCGGTGACGTTGAGCCGGGGCCCGGCGACCTCCATCAGCACCGGCGCGACGACCATCTCGGCGCCGGTGCCTTCCATGTCCCAGGCCAGCCGCTGCAGCCGCTTGGGGCTCCAGTACTGGTCCGCGGTGATCGCCACGACCCGGTAGCCGCCGCGCCGCACGTGGCGGGACAGCTCTTCCAGCCGCCCCACCACCGGGACGCCGTCGATTTCGCCGCTGTCGCGGTCGGCGCCGTGCCCGGTGAAGGTGCAGGCCGCCTCGACGCGCCAGCCGACGTGCACCTCGGACCGGGTGCGCGCGATGAGGTCGGCGACGGTCTCCGGGCTGCCCGCGGCCATCACCGGCAGCAGGCACAGTCCCTTGGCGCGCTTGCGGTGCAGCACCTGGCGCAGCAGGTACCGCTGCGGGAAGGCGACGAGCGCGATGGCCGGGACGACGACGAACACCCAGAGCTGGACATCGAGCGCGCCGAACAGCAGGCCGCCCAGTGCGACCAGGACGGCCGCGGTGACGAAGCCACGGCCGAGGGTGCGGTATTCCTCCGCGCCTTCCCCGAGCACCCGCGGGCTCCATGCCCGGCTGGCCGGCAGGGAGACGAACACGGCGAGCATCGTGCCGAAGGCGTGCATGTCATGCGGGGCAACGCGATCGATGACGAACGCGCTGATCGCGATCACCAGCAGCGCGATGAAGACGTCGCTGCCGATGACCCAAGCTCTGTAACGAGCCTCCCAGGCCGCGGGCAACGCCTTGGGGGACGGAGTTCCCGCCGGCTCGCCTTCCGCGTGCTCGTCCCGCGTGACGGGACGGGGAATGGCCTGGAGGTCGATGTGCGGCGGTGGCTGGCTCACCGTGTAAGAAGGCCGCACCGACTCTTCCATCTGACCTCCCGGGACAACGATTGGGTTGACCTACAGGCACGCAGTGTCACCGAAAGTGATTTCACAGTGTCATCGTCATTCGGTTTTCGCGCTATGCCCGCAGGGGTTCACACGGCAAGTTATCGGCGGCTCTCTCGGCATCGTTACAAGGGTTTCCAGCCACACGCTGCCCGTCTTCCCCGCCAGAAAATGGCCGCAAAGATAACAAGATGGTGACGATGCGTAATAGACCGTATCCGGTGATAAATTACGGAACGTAGTCAGAGAGGCAATACCCGCACTCGGGTGGACCACCCGCCTCCAAACGGCCGAGCGGGCGCGCGCGAATCTACTGTGGACACTTCGGCGCGCCGATGGTCCACAGTGGACCAGATCGGGCCGCCGCCGCGTCGGCACGAGTACCCACAACCCCGGATGGTGACATTCGTCGCCACACCGTCACGGGCGCGGGTTTCCGTCACACGTCGCCCGTCCCCGGCGAACCAGTGCGCTCCGGTCGGACGGCCGGCGACCGCCGGAAGCGACGGCACTACGTGCCGAGGATCACATGCGGCCCTCCTGAGGGTTCCGTTCGACAGAAGGCCGCCGCAGCGGCAGGTTTCGGTAGCAGTTCCAGCAGGCCTCGGCGGCACGGGCGCGAACTGCTCTCAGGAGCTGATACGGATGATCCGAACGGATCGTTCACTCCGGTTCGGCGGGCCGGCATCCGGCGCGGCGATGTCCACGCGAAAGGGGGCCCGACCTGGGGTCCGGGGCCCTGCGTCGCCACCCGCAGGGCACAACGAGAGAGCCCCGCTCGCACTTTCGGCGAACGGGGCTCTACTACTTTCGCGTGGGCGATACTGGGATCGAACCAGTGACCTCTTCGGTGTGAACGAAGCGCTCTCCCGCTGAGCTAATCGCCCGCTCGCGGTGTTGTGAAGAACTCTAGCCTACGACTTTAGGGGGCCTGCAAACGGGTGGTCCTCGTCGACCACACTCCGCTTACTGGCGAGTACGGAACGAACAACCCCGAGCTAGCCGGGGTTGTTCCGCCCGGGGGCCGCCTGACGCCACGTTCGACACCCGTGCGACGGTGCTATCGCCCGGCGACTAAACCGCGCAGTATGGAGGCGTGGACCCCCGCGGGGTGCGCCGGTCAGCTGCGCGCCGCGGGTGATCACGGACGACAGATGGGGCCGACGAGCCCGGACGGGTGATCTGTGGCGCACCCGCGACGGAATCGGCCTCCCGATGCGTCTTAGTGGTGACGCCCTCGGCCGGGCCGGGCCGGGAAGGGAGACGAAGGGTAGGACGATGCGCAACGATCACGTGACGCTCCGCTCGACGGCGGTCTTCGACCTGCTGGCGCCGCGGACTCCCGCGGTTCCGGTCAAGGTGGAGCTGCGCTACGACACACGCGACCCGTACGCGGTCGTCGCCGCCTTCCGCACCGGCCGCGCCGGCTGGGTCGAGTGGGTGTACGCGCGTGACCTCCTGGCCGATGGCCTCCTGGCCGACGCCGGCGACGGGGACGTCCGCATCCGCCCCTCCGTCGAGGACCCCGAGTCCGTGCTGATCGAGCTGAACTCGCCGTCCGGGCACGCCATGTTCGAAGCCTCGGCCCAGGAGCTCGCCGACTTCCTCGACCGCACGTACGACGTCGTGCTGCCGGGCAACGAGCACCTGTGGGTCGACGTCGACGACGCGCTCACCCACCTCATCCCCCACGATCTGGCCTGATGACGGGCTTGCAACGGCGGAGTGACACCCCGGTGTCGCCGCCGTCTCCGGGGTCCGATATGGTTTTCACACACCACGGCGACGGGGTGAGGGACAAGGCCGAGGCCCTGGACCTCCCGATCCGGAGCGTGGGAGTGCGGATGTAGCGCAGCTGGTAGCGCATCACCTTGCCAAGGTGAGGGTCGCGGGTTCGAATCCCGTCATCCGCTCGGTAGGCTCTCGAGCCTGGCACGGTGGAGTGGCCGAGAGGCGAGGCAACGGCCTGCAAAGCCGTGTACACGGGTTCGAATCCCGTCTCCACCTCGCGCGATTAGCTCAGCGGGAGAGCGCTTCCCTGACACGGAAGAGGTCACTGGTTCAATCCCAGTATCGCGCACCACATGTTTTCGCAGGTCAGAAGCCCTGTCCCTCCCCGGAGGGGCAGGGCTTCTACTCGTCAGTCGGCGACGATCCGGCGATGGCCCCGGAGCCGGGCCCGATCGCCCGCTGGATCAGGGCCTCCTGCTCGAGCCCCCACTCCTCAGCCGCCTTCTTGGTAGGGAACCCTGACCTGCTCCCCCACGTCCCGTCGGGACGCTTGTACCGAGCACGCCACTCACCCGTGCCGGGCTCTTCCTGGCCGTGGGCCATCCTTGACTCCTCTTCTCTATTGCTCCGCCCGCATCCCGCGGCGCGGAAGTCCTGGGCGACGTCCTCAACGGACACCCGCCGCCGCGGTGGCTTCACCGGGGCAGCACTGAGCCGCACGATCTCGGCGACGTCACCACGGGTGAACCGGCAGTGCTTGCCGAACCGGTGATGCGGCACCGCCCCAGCCGCGGCCTGCTCCTTCAACGTCCTCGGCGCCCTGAGCCCGCCGACGACAACGACGTCGGATCACGATCGCCGACCGCTGCCCAGCACCAATGATCAGATCATCCTCCCCTCGACCCCGGACGCGAAGAAAGCGCGATCGTTGACCTGGGCCTCAGCTCCCCGTTAGGACTCGAACCAAGAACCCTCCGGATTATTGGTTCGAGTCGTTTTGAGTCGATATCAGTCGATCTGGCTGGGATGTTTGCAATCGCTCATGCCCTCAGTCGACGTCGGTCGACCTCGTTCGACCTGCAATTTCGCCCTTAAATCGCCCCTAGTTCGACAGCCACGCTGCCGCGGGCCAGCCCTCGCAGTCCCAACGACGCCATCCGCGTTGCGCACGACGGGCGCTCCACCAGGAGGTGGACGGCCTGACCACCTGTTTACAAGTCCGCCGGGAATTGATGCCGACGAGTGTCACTGAGGGCCGTTTTCTGCCAATAAATGCAGGTCAGCAGACATCTTCACCATGTTTCAACGGAGCCCCATCGGAGGCGCAGTTCAGAACCAGCCGGGCCACCTCCGGCGGCCGGAGCGCGCGTGCGGCGCTCGGACGGGGCCTGGGTGGTTGTGGGGTCAGGCAAGCTCTTGCGGCGGGCTCATTGGTGCTGCTGGTCGTGGCGGCGCTGGGCGGTGACGACGTCGATCGTGTGCTGCCGGATCCAGCTCAGGAACTGTTCCAGTGACTTGGTGAGTCCCCGGCCGAGTGGAGTGAGTTCGTAGCTGACCCGTGGCGGCGTGGTGGGCTCGACCGTTCGCACGACGAGCCCGTCCCGGACCAGGGTGCGCAGTGTTTGCGACAGCATCTTCTCGCTGATCCCGCCGACCGTCGTATGCAATTGGGAGAAGCGCCGCGGTGTCTCCCCCAGTGCCGCCAGGATCAACATGGCCCAGCGGCTGGTGATGTGCTCGAGTACCTCGCGCGCTGGGCACTCGCTGTTGAACGCGTCACTCATGTTCTGCCATGCGTCGCGCCCGGCCTGGGAACCTACCTCCATATCCGGAGCTTACCTCAAGGTAGGTCCTTTCGATCGGTAAGCTTCTAGGCCTACGCTGCCGTCATGGTCACAGTAGTTTTCGGAGCCGGCGGCAACGTCGGTCGTCATGTCGCGGCGGGCCTGAGCCTGGTGGGCGAGAAGATGCGGTTGACGAGCCGGAAGCCGCACCCGAGGGGATTCCCGCCGGGAGCGGAAGCCGTCACGGCCGATCTGGAGAGCCCCGAGACCCTGCCCGCCGTTCTCGACGGCGCGCAGCGGGTGTTCCTCTACGCCAAGCCGGAAGGAATCGACGGCTTCGTGGCGGCGGCCGAGTCCGCCGGCGTCCAGCACGTGGTACTGCTGTCGTCCGGGGCCGTCGTCCACGCCGATGCCGCGCGCAACCCGATCGCCCGGGCGCACATCGCCGTCGAGTCCGCCATCGAGAACTCCAGTCTGGCGTGGACGTTCATCCGGGCCGGGATGTTCGCCACCAACACGCTGTGGTGGTGGCGGAACTCGATCCGCGACGAGGGCGTCGTCAGGGTGCCCTACCCGGACGCGCGGACAGCGCCCATCCACGAGAAGGACCTCGCGGCGCTCGCCGTGACCGCGTTGACCCAGCCGGGGCACCGCGGCCACGCCTACCCCGTGCGGGGGCCCGAGTCCCTGTCCATCCGGCAGCAGGTACGCCACATCGGTGCGGCCGCCGGTCGCGAGATCACCCTCGAGACGATCTCGGTCGACCAGGCACGCGCCGAACTCGGCAAGACCATGCCGCCCATCGGTGTCGACGCGATCATGGCCGCCTGGCAGGCCGGAACCGCCACACCGCCGCAGGTATCGACCGTCATCGCGGACGTCACCGGCCGTCCAGCCCACACGTTCGCACAATGGGCCGAAGACCACGCGAACGACTTCCGCTGAGGCCTCGGGCCTCGACTCTCAGGTCACTGCTGTCGGCAACGCCGGAGCTGCCGGCCCGCGCCGAGCGACGCCGGGTTCTCTTCCTGGAGGCGCAGGCGGCGCAGCAGGCCGGAGGACTCCGTGCAGGCTCGGGACATCGCCGAACAGATGGTGGCCAACTCGGCCGGGTTCGTCGCCGCCATGACGGGTGAGCACAAGGCCCGGCGGAGTATGGCTGCATTTACCGGAACCGGTCAGCGGAGTCGCGAGCGAGCATGACCGGGACGAACCTGACGGTCAGTTACGGCACCCTGGTGGCGACGATCAACGGCACGCCCGAGCCGGACCCGGACAAGACGGCCGCGTTCAGGAATGGATGGCCGCGGCCCTGCACCAGGAGACCACCTCGCGGCCACAGGCGGGCAGAACCCGTCACATCGCCTGGCGTTGTCGGCGGCTCGCCCGCCGCTCATCGGCATGTCCGGACGTCGCAACACTCGATCAGCCGCAGTAGCGGATGTGCGGTTGACGGCCGCCCAGCCTGCGGGCGCCTTTACTGTGGGCGCTCCTGCGGGGCTGTGTGAGGCGGCTGGGGTGGTTGTGGCCAGAGCGCGCGGACTCCGCGTCGCAACGCGTCGAGGTCGACGTCGCCGAGCATGGCCTGTCGGCAGAGGGAGTGCCGGCAGCGTGCGTGCCCGCGAACGCTGGCTTGCCACATCGGCGAGAAGGGGGTCATTCGGGAGAATCGGCTGTGCGCTATCCCAGGGTCACATGGACGATCACTGCGGTGGCATTGTCGTCTCCGCCTGCCTTTTCGGTGTCGGCGAGTAGCTGGCGTACCTGCCGGTCCGGGGTGGCTGCCCCCTGGAGAACTTCGCGGATTCGGGCGTAGGGCACCTGGTCGGTGACGCCGTCGCTGCACAGCAGGAGAACGTCACTGGGGCGTGGGGCGAGGTTGAGCACGTCCGGTTCAGGGTGTGCGTTGTGCCCGATGTACCGGGTCAGCTGGTAGCGGGCGGAGCGGGCTTCGGGTGAATCGAACGGGTACCAGCCGTTGATGGCGCCGAGCCAGGCCATGGTGTGATCGACGGTCAGTTGCTCCAGCAGACCGTCTCGAAGGCGGTAACCGCGGGAGTCGCCGATCTGCACCAGCCACAGTCCGGCCGAGGATGCTGCTAGAGCGGTCAGGGTGCAGCCGGTCAGCTCGCCGATCCGGCGGCCGGCCGCGCCGACCTGTGCTTGGGCTTCCGCGACGGCGGCCCGGAGTGTCGCGGCGTCGAGGGCGTCGCCGGCCGTGCGGATGTGGTCGATGAAGACATCGACGGTGGTGCGGCCGGCTGTGCGACTGCCTTCCCCATCGCCCATGCCGTCCGCCACGACCGCGAGCAGAGGTTCCTGTGTCAGGTGGACGACGTCGAAATTATCTGAATACCGTCGGCCGACGACACTACCGGCGGCGGCACGAAACGCGAAGTCGGTCATCCTGAGAAGGATGCCAGCCGGTCTCCGGATTGTCCGGGGGATGCAGAAACTGCGGTCGGCTTTGAGGCGTGCGTTGCGAAACTTCGACTACAACAGCGAAGTTCCGCTCCCACGGGCGATCACGATCCTGTAGGACCGGGGCGGGCGGGCCCGGGCCGGGAGACTCCCGGCCCGGGCCTGTTTCACCGATTAGGTAACCTCCGCCCAGCGGCGAATGATCATCACAGAGCCGCTCGACCCCGCGAAATGCTCAGAGCTCTCCCTTTGGGCATGAGGAGCCTTCCGCAGATGAGCACGGTCGTCGCCGACGAGTCACCGGCCTCACAGCTCAAGGTTTGCCGGCTCCTGAGTGGCATCGAGCGCGAGCTCGTGGTATCGCCGTGGGCAGCGGGCCGGGCACCACGGTGTTGGTGATGGCGCCGAGCCCGTCGACGGTCATCGTGATGACGTCGCCGGGTTGCAGGGGCGGTGGATCCTGCCTGCCGCGACGGCCCCAGAGTTCGGCGAGGCAACCGGAGCCGCAGGTGCCTGACCCGAGGACGTCGCCGGGCCGCACCCAGGTGCCGCGAGAGGCGTAGGCCAGCATTTCCTCGAAGGTCCAGGCCATGTTGGCGAGGGTGTCCTGGCCGATATGCCCGCCGTTGCGTGTCACGGTCATGCTCAGGTCCAGGAAGCCGTCGGCGTTCCGGCGGTCCTCGAGCTCGTCGGCGGTGACCAGCCAGGGGCCGAGTGTGGTGGCGCTGTCCTTTCCCTTGGCCGGACCCAGCTTGACCCGCATCTCGTGGGCTTGCAGATCGCGGGCGGACCAGTCGTTGAGGATGGTGTACCCGATGATGTGGTCGCGGGCCTGGTCCGGGGTGAGGTCGTGGCCCGCGCGGCCGACGACGGCGGCGACCTCGAGTTCGAAGTCGAAGGCCTGGCAGCCGGGTGGGATCGGCACGTCGTCGTGCGCGCCGAGCAGCGCGTGGGGATTGGTGAAGTAGAACGCCGGTGCCTGGTACCACTCCGGGGCCACCTCGTCGCCGAAGCCGGCGGCGATGCCTTCGATGTGTTCCTCGAAGGTGATGAAGTCGCGGATCGCCATCGGCTGCAAGGGTGGTAGCAGGCGCACCGAGCCCAGCGGGATCGGACGTTCGTGCCGGGCGCCTGCTTCCGGGAGCCTGCCCTGCTCGATCAGGTCGAGCACGGTGACGCCGTCAGGCAGCGGGTGCAGCTCATCGCCCACCACTACGGCCGCCCTGGACGTGCCGTTCTGGGAGAATGTGGCCAGTCGCATCAGCGTGCCTCCACGGTTCGTCCTTTTCGGATGAAGATCGCGGCCACGATCGCGGCGAACACGCATGCGGCGGCGGAGACTTGGAACCCGATGCCGTAGCCGTTTTCCAGCGCCTGCCTGGCAATCGGACCGACCACAGTGGACGCCTGGCCGAGCGGCGCGGTGGCCACTGCCAGTGGCCCGCCCGCCGCGAACACCGCGTCGACGGCGTGCTGCGCGGCGTCCGGCAGCGGCAGCGTGGCCAGTTCGGGGGCGAGCATGCTCGCCGACTGGCTGAGTGCGATGCTGCCGATCAGGGCCGGCCCGAGGGTTTGGCCGAGGTCGCGCACCACGCTGGTCGTTCCGCTGGCCATCCCGGCCAGCTCGATCGGCACGACGTTGACCGCCGCCGCGGTGATGGCCGAGACCAGCAGCCCGAAACCGAACCCGAGCAACAGCAGGGCGGGCAGCATCGCGAGCAGGGTCGAGGCGGCCACCGGCAGCGCGTCCAGCCACATCCATCCGGCGGCGATCGCGAGCAGGCCGGCGACCAGCATGATCCGTGGGCCGACCCGGCGCAGCAGCCGCACCAGCAGCGGCCAGACGAACGGGGTGACGCCCTGGATCACCAGGAATGGCACGGCCGCCTGCAGCGGCGTCTGGTGGGCGATGACGCCGAGCCGGATGCTCAGCGCATAGGCGCCACCGAGGAAGCCGAACATCCCGGCCACGGCGACCACCGCCGCCCCCGCGAACGCCGGTATGCGGAACAGGTCCAGCCTGAGCATCGGTCGCTCGGTACGGTTCTCGACGACGACGAACGCGGCCAGTAGCGCGGCGGCCAGCACGAACGCCGTGACCACGACCGTCGAGCCCCAGCCGCGTCCCGGCCCCTCGATCACGCCGAACAGCAGCGCCAGCAGCGCCCCGGCGATGGTGATCTGGCCGGGCCAGTCCAGCGATCGCCCCTCGGGCGCGCTCGAGTCGGTTGTCAGCAGCACGGTGAGCACTGCGCTGACCGCGGCGAGCACCGCGACCGCGCCGAACGCCCAGTAGAACGAGCCGAACTCGACGGCGCCACCGGCCAGCGGCGGCGCGACCAGCGCGCCGCCGGACAGCGCGGTGGTCCACGCCGCCAGCCCCTTCGCGCGATCAGCGGGCCGGGGCGTGGACGCGGTGATGATCGCCAACGAGGACGGGAACAGCGCCGCGGCGCCGATCCCGCAGAGCGCCTGCCCGGTCCACAGCTGCTGGACCGGGCCGCCCGCCGCCGAGATCAGGTAGCCGGCCAGCATCAGCAGCGATCCGATGACCAGCATCTTCTTGCGGCCATAGCGGTCGCCGAACACGCCGAAGGTGAGGCTGAACATCGCGATCGGCACCAGGAACGCGTCGCTGACCCAGGTCAGCTGCGAGCCGGACAGATGCAGTGTCTGCTGGATGACGCCGTTGACGGCGGCAGGCAGCACGAGTCCGGTCTGCGCCAGGAACACAGCGACGCAGCCGGCGATCAGGGTGCCCGCGGACAGGCGGCTGGGGGTCTTCTCCACGACATCGGGGATCACAGCAGGTCCTCCAGGAATTCGCCCAGACACGCGAACACGGCGGGGCCGTCGAGCGCCGGGGTCTCGGGATCGAGCTCGCGGTAGACCGCGTGCACGTTGACAATCAGGCGTTCCCGCTCCGGTAGGGCGGCGTAGCCGCCGAGGTCGATGTCGTGCGCCGCCTCGGTGAAGGTCATGCCTTTCGCGTGCCGCAGTGCGGCCTCCTCCTGCACGAACCGCAGGTACGCCGACTGCGCACGCACGGCCGCGGTCGTGGTGACCGGGCCGTGGCCGGGAACGATCGTGGTCGCGCCGAGTTCGGCGATCAGGTCGCACGCCCGCAGCCAGTTGGCGATCGGGCCGTGCCACACGATCGGGGTGCCACCGGCGAACACGATGTCGCCGGTGTAGACGACGCCGGCGGCGGGCACGTGAACGATCGTGTCACCCGCCGTGTGCGCCGGCCCCACGTCGGTCAACTGCACTTCGACTCCACCGACGCGCAGGTTCAGCTCCCGCTCGAACGTGGTCTCGGGAAGGGCGGGGGTCACCTCGCCGAAGTGGAAGGCACCGAAGATCCGGCGAGCGACGACACCGGCCGGACCGGGATGGGCAAGCAGGGCGCGCACCTCCGCGGGCCCGACCGCCCGCATGTCCTCGACGGTCGCCGCCGATGCGATGAGCCGGCTGCCGGCCAGCAGCTGGTTGCCGAACCAGTGGTCCCCGTTGCCGTGCGTGTTGACCACGGTGCTGATCGGCGCGTCGGCGGTCACCGGCGCCAGCCCGGCCAGCATGCGGCCGGTCAGGCGCAGGTCGAACAGGGTGTCCACCAGCAGCGACTCGCCGCGACCCGAGACCAGCCCGGCATTGCTCAAACCCCAGCCACCATCCGGCTGCAGCCACGCATGGCAGCCGCCGGCCAGGTCGGCGTGTCCGGCGGTGAAGGTGGGAGCCATGGCGATCCGTTCCTAGATCCAAGTACAACTTTGGACTTACGTCTAAGATTGGATCCGAAGATGGCCGCGTGTCAAGGGGCGTGTTTACTGGGGGCATGCCAGCGGCACCTACCCGGCGGGAGCGCAAGCGCAAGAACGTCGGCGACCGGCTCTACGAGGCCGCACTCGCGCTGTTCGTGGACAAGGGCTTCGATGCCACGACGATGGACGAGATCGCCGAACGTGCCGACGTCGCCCGCGCAACGGTGTTCAACCACTATCCGCAGAAGGCGGCCTTCCTCGAGGAATGGGGTCGACGGCGCCGGGCCCGGGTCGCCGAGATCCTCGTCGGCGAGCACGTCCAGGACCTGCCCGGCCCTGAGCAGCTCCGGCACTATCTGCGCGAGATGGCCGAGCTGAACACCGGCGCCCGCCGCGAGACCGCCGCCCTGTTGGACGCGTCCCTGCGCTTCGGCAGTCCCCTTCGCGGCCCGGCACTGGAGGTCGAGCTGACCGACGTGATCCGGCGCGGCCAGGACCGCGGCGAACTGTGTCCCGACGCCGACCCAGCCCTCGCCGGCCAGGTTCTCGCCGCCGGCTACTTCGCCACCGTCCTGCGCTGGGCCGGCGACGAGCACCCGTTCGACCTCACCCGGCGACTCGAAGACCTGGCCAACCTCGTGCTAGGCGGACTGCTCCCACGCAGCACGATCTGAGGTCCCACACATCTGGGACTCTTAGCTGACTGTCTCAGGGAGAGTCGACGCCCTCACGCCGCAGCAACCACCGGTTCGCGCGACAGCCGCCGCGACCAGGATTCCGGCCAGGGTCCGCAGCAGCTTTCTCGGCTGGCGGCCGTCGCGCCGGCGCCGCCCGGTACGTCTCGTATCTCGCCGCGCCGGGCGAGCGGGACCCGTGGCTACTTTCTCCAGCTCATCCGCACGCCGCCATACCGGAACGGCATGGCGGAGTAGCCTGCGAACATGCTCCCGACCTGGATCTGCGACTGGTCCGGTACTTCCTGGTGGTCGCCGAGCAGCTGAACTTCGCCCGCGCGGCCGAACAGCTGCGGGTCGCCCAGCCGTCCCTGAGCCGCCAGATCCAGCGGCTGGAAAACGCAGTCGGAGTACGCCTCTTGGAACGCACCAGCCAGGGCAGCCGGCTCACCGCCGCCGGCGCAGCGTTCCTGCCCCGAGCGCAGCAACTGGTGCACAACGCCGAGCAGGCCGTGCTCACCGCGCGCGCCGCGGCGCCGGCCCGCACCATCACCGTCGGGTACGCCGACGATCTGGTCATCACCCCCGCCGTCCGCGACCTGCGAAACCGCCATCCCGGCGCCCACGTCCGCACCCGTCATCTCAGCTCGCGGGAGGCGGGTGCACTGGTGGACCGGCAGATCGACGCTCTGGTCATCCGCGCACCACTGCCGATACCCGAAGACGACCTCGCCGTGACCGCGCTCTACACCGAGCCTCTGGTCGCCCTGGTGTCGACCGCCCACCGCTTCGCGGGCAAGGAGTCCATCAACGTTGCGGACGTCCGGTCGGAACCGCTCGTCGGCTGCACCGGCATGGGCGAGGACTGGACCGGCTTTTGGCGCCTCGAACCCCGCGAAAGCAATGATCCGGCCCCATTGGGACCCACCCTCGCCGAGACCTACGACGACAAACTCGAAGCCATCGCCGAAGGCACTGCCATCGCGGTCGTCCCCGCCGATGACCGGCGCTTCACCCTGCGTCCCGACCTGGTCGCCGTTCCCATCGACGGGGCCGAGCCGAGCCAGGTCGTCGTCGCCGGCCGTGCCGTGGAGACCAACCCGCTCGTCGCGGAGTTCGTCCGTTCCGCGCAGAAGCTGCTCGTCCGCGATACCGCTCGTGCATGACCAGGTGCGAAACAGGTCTTGGACCCGCGCGCCGGCCGCCGGTTCCCTGGTGGCATGACCGTTGACTACCGCGCCCAGACCGTGCTGCTCACGGGAGCGAGCTCCGGTATCGGAGCCGCGTTCGCCCGGACACTGGCCGCCCGCGGCGCGAACCTCGTGCTCGTCGCCCGCCGCGCCGCGCGGCTGACCTCGCTGGCGGAGGAACTCCGCCGCGCCACCGACGCCCGCATCGACGTGATCCCGACGGACCTCGCCCGGCCCGATGCCGCCGACGAACTGCACCACGCGGTCACCGAGCAGGGCCTCCACGTCACCGGCCTGATCAACAACGCCGCGTCCGGATCGTTCGCCCCATTCCTCGAATCCGAACCCAGCCGCCTCTCCGCCGAGATCGCCGTGGGCGCCCTGGCACCGGTACGGCTGACGGCCGCCTTCCTCCCCGGCATGGTGAACGGCCGCCACGGATTCGTCATCAACCTCGCCAGCGTGTCCGCCTACCTGCCTTCGCCCCGGATGGCGGTCTACGGCGCTACGAAAGCGTTTTCCCTCAGCTTCACCGAGTCACTGTGGGCCGAGCTGCGCGGCACCGGTGTCACCGTGTTCGCCGTCTGCCCCGGCGCCACCGCCACCGACTTCACCTCGGGCATGGGCCCGGACGCGGCCGTGCTGACCACCGGAAAACTCCGCACACCCGACGACGTCGTCACCACCGCACTGAACCACCTGCACAGCCGCAACCCGGGCCCCGTCGTCGTCGACGGCCACACGAACCGCCTCGGCGTGCTCGCGAGCCGGCTCCTGAGCCGCCGGCGAGCTGCCCTGACGATGACGCGTGTCTTCGATCCCCGTCGCGTAACCGTCCGGTAGCTCTGTGCACGAAGGAGTTGGGGCATGCTCACCGGGGAGCGCGCCGGAATCCGGCCGCAAAGCCTCGGCGAGGAAGCGACACGAGTTTGAGGCTGATCATGGTGACATCGTCGTGAGACAACCGAGAAGCCGCAGGTGAGAGAAGATCGCCATGTCATTGGTGGCGAGACCCTACACGGCGGCGCCGCGGCGGGCGCCGCGCGGGCCGGACGCTACCTCGACGTCCCGCTGTGGCCGTGGACCCGGCCACGTCCGGGCCACATCTACCTGCTCGATGCCCGGCGGGCCACTGGCTGCGACCCGGCCGGCTTCAGGAGACCCCGAACCAGGACTACAGCACGAGCGAGCTGGTGTGCTTGTGGACCCGGCTCGAGCGTGACCGTTGACCACGATGAAGGGCGGCGGGCACAGCCCCGGCACCGGCAGCGGACTTCCGGTCCGCCCCGCAGGTGCACACGCGAGGTGCCTGAATCCCAGGCACCACCTGGCGGTGAGCGGACAAACCGTCAGCTACGACCACTCCGACCAGCGCGGCGTCATCACCCGAGTCGACGTCAATCCGTCATATCGGCTTCGCCGATTCAGAACTGTGCTGGTCCTCGCTGCGCTCAACCACCGCCCTAGCTACCGCTGGGCCACCACCGACATCGGCACGTCGGCCACCGCGCGCGCATTCTGGTCGGCGCAGCACCTGCCCGAGAACATGCGGCTCGGCAATCGCGTCTACTGCTCGCACATGAAACGAGTGCAAGGAATCGCCTGAGGGGCAACGGCTTTCCGTCGCCTCCAAGAGCGCTTCGATCCCGCCGGATGGACAACGGACGTCTCTTCGAGCGGGCGCCTACTCGGGAGTTATGGGGTGAAGCGCGCGGACGGAGAGTGTGTCAATGCGTTTCATGCCCCCTCGGATCGTGGCCGAGCCGTTCGGCAAGGAAGGCCAGGATCTCGTCTCTGGCGCGCAGTGTGGGGTGTCCCTGCTGGTCGACGAGGTGGGCTGTGACGACGCTGTGGGGACAGCCGACGACATCACGGAAGAAGGGGGGTGGCTCGGGGTTGGCCGTCTCGCCCGGGATGACGCGTCCATCGAACGCGTCGCCCAGGAGCGCCTGGTAGGCGGCGAACCGCTGACCGGTGCACCACCGGTCGTTGTCGAAACGGTAGGCGAGCACCTTCAGCCCGTCACGCTCGATGCGCTCGCGCACCATCGCGGCGTCCTCGTCGCTGATCTCCAGTCCGGCGGGGTCGTCCAGTGGCAGCGAGGGATGGTTGACCACAGGCGCGATGACGGCCGGTTCGAGTGTCATGGTGAGCGCGAAGTTGCCGGTGAAACACAGCCCGATCGCTCCCACACCAGGCCCGCCGCACTCGGCCAGCGCCGTCCTGGCCAACCCTCGAAGCCAGGCCGTGATCGGGCTTGTGCCGCCACCGGCGAACGCGCGGAACTCGGCGCTGACGCAAGCACGGCGGACGACCTTCTCCCCGTCGGCGGTGGTGGGGAAGACGCCGTCGACACCGAACAGCGACGGAAGATAGACCGTGAATCCCGCGTCTCGAATCCAGCGTGCCAAGCGGACGACGTCCGGGCTGATGCCGGGCATCTCGGGCATCAGCACGACAGCCGGCCCGGACCCGCCGACGTAGACGGTCTTGCTGACACCTCCGGTGTCGACAAGCCGCGTCGAGAAGTCCGCGAGGGCGTCGTCCGCTTGCGGTTCAGTGATCGCCATAGCGGCATCGTCGAGCGGGAGTGCCTGGTTCGGCCAGTGGCGAGATCGCCACATTTCCGGGTAATCTCGCCACCGTGGTTGCCCCGCTTCGTGTCGGTGTGCTCGCCTATCCAGGATGCTTCGCGTCGGAGGTCTTCGGGATTCCCGACCTCCTCACGATGGCCTCGCACATCGCCGCAGCCAAGGCGACCAGGGATCCGCTGTACGACGTGTCGATCCTGTCGCCGCGGCGGCGCGTGGTCGCCTCCGGTGGCGCGGCGATCACGGTCGTGCCGGTGCGGCAGGTCGATGTTCTCGTCGTACCCGGGTTCGAGCTGTGCCCCGGACTCGACCTGGACGCGACGCTCACGTCGCTCAGGCCGGAGATCGAAACCATCAGATCCAGCTCGCGATCGGGAGTCGCGCTGGTGTCGATCTGTGTCGGCGCGTTCCTGCTGGCGGATGCCGGCCTGCTCGACGGGCGAGAGTCGACGACCTCGTGGCTGTTCGCCGACCGGCTGGCAGACCGTTGCCCCGGCACCGATGTCAGACCGGAGAAACTCGTGGTCACCGACAGCGGGGTGACCACGACAGGCGCGTTCAGCGCGATGTACGACTTCGCCCTCGGCCTCATCCGCGAGCACAACGGCAGCCGCGTCGCCCGCGCCACCGCGCGTGTCGCGCTCGTCGATGATGCGCGGGCGAGCCAGGCTCCGTACGTCGACGCGGAGCTGTTGCCGGCCACCGGCAGCCAGTTCTCGCAAGGCGTCAAACGCTGGCTGGACCAGAACATGCGCGAGCGCTACGACCTCGGGCTGCTCTCCGCGACGTTCCGCGTCAGCACACGAACCCTCCTGCGGCGGTTTCGCGGCGAGACCGGCCAGACTCCGCTCGGATACCTGCAGGCGGCACGGGTGCGCAGGGCGAAACACCTGCTCGAGACCACCGAGCGGACAGTCGCCGGCATCGCCGCCGATGTCGGCTATCGCGATCCCGGTACGTTCAGCGCCATCTTCACCCGCCTGGCCGGGCACCGGCCGCAGGACTACCGCGCGACGTTCCGGGGAAGCGCGAACTCACCTGCTGACGAACCGAACCACAACGTCCACCCATCGGCATCACCAGACATTCGATTGGCATCGCCATGATCGGTCCACCGGGCAGAACTGAAACATGTTCTCTTGGTGAATTACCTGCTGTCGGTGGTCCCATGACTGCCGACCTGGTGGTCCCGCGATGGTGGCAAACGGCACGTCGTGCGTCCTCGACTCCTGCCGTCGCTCGAACGTCCTCTGCTGCCGATGAGCGTTGCGACGTCCGGCACAGCGGTGTGGGCTCACCCAGCCACAGCAGTTAGAAACAGATGCTGGTCGACAGCGCTACCGGGATTGATCCGAGGTAGGCGCCGGATCACCGTTCCGAGTTGCCCGATCACGCAGGAGTGCGGCCGCCTGGACGGACCAGTCGTGGTGTTCCTGCTCGAACCGCCGACCGCGCAGGCATGTCAGGTAGGGCCCGATCGGAGACCCTTGGCGCAGGTAGGTCTCCTCGTCGAGATCCCCGCGGTAACGTCGCAGGATCTTGTCGAGGATCTCCACCTTGGCCGCGGCTGCCGCGGCTCGTTGATCCAGTTGCGCGATCACCGGTGCCGCGTCGACGTGGTCGACGGCTTGGACCTTGACCAGCAGGTCGTCACGGATGAACGACGGCTTGCTCACGGCGGCGGCGAAGCGCGCCAGTTCGGCGAGGCCGGCGTCGGTGACCATGAACAGCCGCTTGGTGGGACGGGTTTGCTGGACCACCTCCCGGCCGCTGATCAACCCGTCGCTCTCGAGCTTGGACAGCTCCAGGTAGAGCTGTTGCGGCCGGGCGTACCAGAAGTTGGCGACACCCACGTCGAACGCCTTGGTCAACTCGTAGCCGCTGTACTCGCCGGACAACAACGCCGCGAGCACGGCATGCCGCAGGCTCATCGGCGCATCTCCTCGTCGTCGACATGGGGGCAAGCTCATGATACCCATGGTTATGATTAGTCATCATTCTGACTAGGAGGACGACGTGCCAGTCACTGAACAGGTCCGCACCGCGGTGCGGGACAGCGATCTCGCCATCCGGTTCCACGACACCGCGGGAACCAGCACCGCGGCACGTGCCGGCCTGGTCGTCGACGGCTTGGCCCTGGCCAACCGATGAGGTCGCAGGAGAACGGTGTCCCGGAACCCGTTCGGAGCGGCAAGTACCTGCGCTACGTCGCCTTGGGCGACAGCCAAACGGAAGGCGTCGGTGACGGTGACGACATCGTGGGCCTTCGGGGATGGGCTGACCGGCTCGCCGAACACCTCGCCATCGACAATCCCGATCTCCAGTACGCCAACCTCGCCGTCCGTGGCCGCCGCGCGGACGAAGTCCGGTCCGAGCAACTGGAGCCGGCTCTTGCACTGCGTCCCGACGTGGCCACCGTTGTCGCCGGAGTCAACGATCTGCTCCGGCTTCGAGTCGAAACCGCCACGGTGGTCGATCACCTGGAAGCGATGTTCGCCGCGCTCACCGACTCCGGAGCCCGCGTGGCGACCCTGACCTTTCCCGACCTCACCAGGATCATCCCCCTCGCCCGACCGGTTCGCTCCCGCATCCTCGACATCAACGACCGGATCCGTGCCGCAGCCGCCCGCCACGGCGTCGCCGTCGCCGAGATCGCCCGACACCCCTCCGTCGCCGACCGCCGGTTCTGGAGCGAAGATCGGCTGCACTGCAGCCCCCTGGGACATCAACTGATCGCCGACGCGGTCGCGCACGCCCTGCAGCTGCCGGGCAGCAACGATTCCTGGAATGAGTCTCCACCACCGTTGCCCATCCCACCGTCAACTCAATGGCGCGCCACCGCTGAACTGCGTTGGGCAGCTACCTTTCTCGGTCCTTGGCTCGGCAGGCGCCTGCGCGGCCAGTCTTCCGGCGACCAGCGCACGGCCAAACACCCTCAACTCCACCGCATCGAGGGACCGCGGAGCTGAGTTGGTTGGTCGAGCCGTCGACTCCGCCGAGGCACAAGCTCGGAGACCGGTCGGGGGGACGTGGAGGACACCCAGCCAGGCGTGGTAATCGCTGTGGCCAAGCCGACCCAACGATCAGGTGCATTTCACGCTGACGGCCTCGCGCGACGGAGCAGCTTGCTTGAGATTCACCTTGCTCACCACGAAGAAGCCTCCGACCAGAGCAAGACCGGACACCTCCGAACTAGACTGCGAATCTCTTCGACTATCGGCGGACGCCCTGTCCGGTGCGGGTAGGTCCACTTCTTTCTGACCAAACGGCGATGCCAGGCCAGGAGTGTCGCTGGCGTGACGATGCGGCATATCTCCTGAGCGGGCTTGGTAGCAGCCTGGCGAGGGCGGACAGGATCGCCCGGTCTGGCCAGGTAGGACGGGGTCTGCCGGCCTGGCGACGCAGCACGGCGACCTCGTGCCGTAACACCAGCACCTCGGCAATCAACACGATCCTGCTGCCGGCGAGCAGCATCAGCCATCCGAGCACCCGGACTGTGATCAAGTACAAGAGACGGAACGCCACAGGAGTGATCATGCCGGGGTGCCGCTCGTGACACTCCAGCCGCGACGCTGTGATCACCTGCACCACAACACCATGATCGACCATCGACCATCGACCCAGCCAGCTCAACACCGAGTTGCGATACAACCCTTAGCCGGGCTCATTCGCAGGGGTCAACGGCACGCGCCGTCGCTCGGCCACACGCATTGACCGCCACGCTCCGCACTCCGTAGGTTCGGGACCGAACGAGGAGGTCCGGGATGAGCCACCTAGTGCGATTCGCCGACGGAACCGGCAGTGTCCGCGTCGGCCTGCTCACCGATGAGCAGTTGCGGCCGCTCCCGGTGGCGTCGATGAGTGACCTGCTACGCCACTCCGTCGCGGAGATCCGCGAGCTGGCCGAGGCCGCCGGGGAGCCCGTGACCACGGCCGGAGTGCGCCTGCTGCCGCCGCTGGACGGCCGAATGGAGGTGTGGGCCGCCGGGGTGACCTACCTGCGGTCCGAGGAGGCCCGCCGCGAGGAGAGCGCCGACGAGGACGTCTACGCGCGGGTGTACCGCGCGGAGCGGCCCGAGTTGTTCTTCAAGTCGGCCGCGTGGCGCGTGGTCACCGACGGCGAGCCAATCGCCATCCGCGCCGATTCCGCCAACAACGTGCCGGAGCCGGAACTCGGCCTGCTGCTGACCGGTGCCGGAGAGATCGCCGGGTACGTGGTGGTCGACGACGTCAGCTCCCGCAGCATCGAAGGCGAGAACCCCTTGTACCTCCCGCAGGCCAAGATCTACACCGGTTCGTGCGCGGTGTCGGCACGGGTGCGACCGGCGTGGGAAGTGCCGGACCCATTGTCCCTCGACCTCCGCATGCGCATCCTGCGCGACGGTCACGAGGTGTTCGCCGGCGAAGCCAGTACCGCCCAGCTGAACCGCGAACCGGCCGGACTGGTCGAGTACCTGTGGCGGGACAACGACTTCCCCGACGGCGCCGTGCTCTCGACGGGCACGTCCGTCGTGCCGGGGCTCGACCAAGGGCTGCGGCCGGGAGACGTGGTCGAGATCGAGATCGGCGAGGTCGGATCGCTGCGCTCCCCCGTGGTGCTGGGCGCGGACGAGGTGCGCCGGGTGCTCGCCGCGCGCTGAGGACTGCGCGTCGCGCAGCGTGTCGCGCCAGAGGCGTGAGCGGTAGCAGGACCCGTTGTCGGTCAGCACCCGCGCGACGGTGATCCCGGCATCGGCAAAGAACGCCTGCGCGCGGTCCAGAACGCGACCGCGGTCTCCTTGGTCTCATCCGGCAGGATCTCGGCGTAGGCCAGGCGGGAGTGGTCGTCCACGGCGTTGTGCAGGTAGCTGTAGCCGAGGTTGGCGCGGCCGCCGACCGTGCGGAGTCGGGCGGGGTCGCGGTGGGTGGCACTGTTGCGGCCACCAACGGCTGGCCGTGCACTCTGTGGTCGCCGCCGTCGGGGATGTTGCCCAGCTTCTTTGATGTCCACGTGCACCAGACCTCCGGGTGCCGGGTGTTCGTAGCGGCGGACCGCCCGGCCGGTGGCGCCGTCGAGGTGGGCTAGGCGGGCCAGCCGGTCGGGGGTCAGGGGTACGTTAGCGTGGGTCATCCCTCACACCAAGATCATCCGATCACGTGCCGCCCTGTACCCAACCTCCATGGCCAATACAACTACCGAGGGGTCGACTCGCGGATCTGGGTCGTGGCCGAGCCCGATCTGGGCGTTTCACGGCTTGCTCGGTCAAGACGCCGAAGCTGGAGTCCGCCTCGATCCCCTCCGGGATTTCCGTCTTCGGTCAGCCACGTGCGGTGGGTGTGCCGTCCTTCGTGGACGGTGAACGGACCGGCGTACTGGTGCTTGGTCCGGACAAGGCAGCGACCAGCTCGGCAACACCCCCGGCGGCCTTGCCGAGGTCGTCGGCGATCCGGAACACCGCTGCCGAAACTGCTGCTCGCCCAGTGGCGTATATCGGCTACCCCGGCCGGCAAAGGGCCCTGGACAGGGTCGGGCGCCGGGTTGCCGACCCGGGCCCGACCCTGTGGTGGTTCAGCTCTTGCCGGCCAGGCGCCACACCTGGTTCTTCTTGGTGGCCAGGGCACTGGCGGAGTCACAGGTCCACTGGTGGACCAGTGCTCCGACGGCGGTGGAGATCCCGCTGACGTCCACGCACTTGCCGCTGTGCACCGCGACGAGCTGGTAGTCGTTGGCGGCGACCTGCCGCAGCGTGAACTGCTGGTTCGTGCCGCCGTGGCAGGTCCACTGCTGGACCGCCGCGCCGTCGGCGGTGGAGAAGCCGCTGACGTCGAGGCACTTGCCGCTGGAGCGGTTCACCAGAGAGTAGGTATCCGCCACCCCTGGCACCGGGCGGAAGTCGAACCGCTGTTCCTCACCGGTGCCGCAGGTGTACTGCCGGTACTGAGTGCCGTCGGCGGTGCTCTGGTTGGGGTCGTCCAGGCAGTACCCGCTGTGCTGGGCGACGGCGTTTGACGAGAAGGTGGTCTGGCCGTTGGTGAACTGCCACCAGTTCATATTGAACAGGAACCCGCTGCCACCGGCGAAGCGCAGGTACAGATCGTGGGTCCCGGTCGCACCGGTGACAGGGCACGAGACCGTGCTCCAGGTCTGCCAGCCTCCGGTGCCCGGCACAGTGCATGTCCCGACCGTCGGCCCGGTAGCACTGTCCAGGTGCAGCTCGACTTGGCCGCCGCTGGTGTTCGAGGCCACCCTGGTGGTGAACGAGCTGGCACCGGCGCCGAATGCCGCGCCCTTGACCTTGAGGTAATCGCCGTTTTCAATCCAGCTGATGTTCATCCCGCCCTCGCTGGAGGGTTCGGTTTCGATGCCGCTCCCCCACGCGATGGTCTCGGCTTCCTGGCGGACATAAGGATTGAGCGTGCCGTTCTGCGGCGCCCCGGCCGTCGTCATGTTGATCGTCGGAATGGTGCCGTCGGCGTTGTAGCTGAACTTCTCCACCGCGGCCGACCGGGTGAAGCCACCCCCGCCCGGCAGAGCGCCGTTGTGGTAGAAGAAGTACGAGCCGCCGTTGAAGTCGACGAGGCCGACGTGGTTGGTGAAGCTGTTGCCCTGCGCGGGCATGATGGTGCCACGATACGTCCACGGTCCGGTCGGGCCGGGCGAGGTGGAGTAGGCGATGAACTCAGCGCAGCACTTCGCCGCGTACACCATGTAGTACAGGCCGTTTCGCTTGTAGAACCACGGGCCTTCCTCGTACAGGGTGGGCCGGCTCGCATCTCCCGTGCGGGTGCCGAACCCAGCGGTGGTCAGCGGTATCTGCGTCGGGCTGCCGGAGTACGAGATCATGTCGGCGTTGAGCCGCACATACCACAGGTTCGGGTTGCCGTAATACAGGTAGGCTTGTCCGTCGTCGTCGATGAAGACGGTGGGGTCGATTTCGGAGTTCTGGATCAGTGGCCCGCCGAGCGCGTCGCGGAACGGCCCGGTGGGGCTGTCCGAGACCGCGACTCCGATGGCCTGCGATCCGTTGGTCATGCGCACCGGCACATACCAGTAGAACTTGCCGTTGCGGTAGACGGCCTGTCCCGCCCAGGCGTCCGCGCTGGCCCAACTGAAGGTCGCCAGGCTGAGCGGTGAGCCGTGGTCGGTCCAGTTGACCATGTCGGCGGAGGACCACACCCGCCAGTCCTTCATCACGTAGGAGGTGGAGCCGTCCTCGTCGTGCCCGGTGTACAGGTAGACCCGGCCGTTGTAGACCAGCGGTGCCGGGTCGGCGGTGTAGATGTGTTGCACGATCGGGTTGTCTGCCTGGGCCACGGCCGGAAGAAATGCCGTCATACATAGCAGGCTTATCGTCAACGCGAGGACGCGTTTCGACGACCGTCGAAGGGTGAATGTCACTGTTCGAGTCCCTTGTTCGGTTGGGATGTGAAGGGGTTGCGTCGGCGGAGGTCGCCAGAAGCCGAACCTCTAGCGCTGCAGTGTCAGCAAACCCGGCCGGTACGGCAGGATGCCGTAGTCCATGCCGTCGGTGCTGGGGTCGCGCCCCTGGTAGAGGAACTGGAGGTTGCACGGGTCGATGGTCTTGGTCTGGTCGGGGTTGGTACGGACCAGATCGCCGTGGCTGATGTCGTTGGTCCAGGTGGCCCCGCTGTTGGCCTTGCCGGCGAAGGGGTTGCTCTGGGTGTCGGCCTGCGGTGTCCACGTGCCGTCCAGGCTGGTGGCCGTGAACGAGCGGAAGAAGCGGCCGCGGTAGTCCTGCGCCTCGACGAGCATGAGGTACTGGTTCTGGTCCTTGACCTTGTAGACCTCGACCGCCTCGAACAGGTTGGCCGGCGTGTCGCTCATGATCTTCGTGTAGCTCGTGCCGAAGCTGCCCGGGAAGTTGCCGATGGGCATGCTGGCGCGGTAGATGCTGCCGCGGTCGTCGGCGAAGAACAGGTACATGTTCTTGTCGTCGGCGATGAGGGTCTGGTCGATGGGGGCTCCGGGGGCGGGAAGGGTGCCCGCGAACAGCTGCTGCTGCGCGGACCAGCCGTTGGGGTTGGTGGGGTCGCTCGAGGTGCGGTAGGAGAAAGGATCTGGCCAACCCCACTGGTAGGCGAGCACCCAGATGTTCTTCGGGGCGAAGTAGAACAGCGTCGGCGCGATGGCACCGAAGGACATTTTGTTCTGGGTGGCCGACGCCATGTCGGACCAGTTCGTGAAGGGGCTGAAGGCCGTCGATTCCCAGTGCCCCTGGTCACCGGCGATGGTGTCGTGCGTCGTGGCATAGACGACGTGCTTGCCGTTGTAGACGACGTTGGTGAAGTCCTTGAGCGAGACCCACCCCGCGCTCGGGGTGGCCAGCGGGCCGGTCGATGACCAGTGGTACGTCGACGGCAACGTGCATGCGCCGCTGCCCCCGTCGACGCGGACGAGTTGCCACTGCTGGTTGCTGCCGCCCCAGTCGCTGTACTGCACGACGCCGGCGCCGTCGTTGGTCGCCGCGTTCTGGACCTCGACCGCCTTGTTGCTGTTGCGGTTGATCAGCCGCACGTAACCGCTGTCGGAGTCGGCCAGCCGGAACTGCTGGTTGGCAGCGTTGCCGTCGGTCCACTGATGGATGGCGGCACCATCGGCTGTCGACCAGCTGGACACGTCGATCACCTTGCCCGAGTGCCGCGCCTTGACCCGGTAGTAACCGCCACCGGAATCCACGAACTGGAACTGCTGGTTGTTCGCGTTGGTGCGGCTCCACTGAACGACGTTACCGCCGTCGGCGGTGGAGAAGTTGTAGACGTCGAGAGCCTTGCCGCTGTTCCGGTTCACCAGGACGTACCAGGCGGTCGTGTCCACAGTGGCGGCCGACGCCGGCGTCGTGGCCACCGTGAGCAACCCACCCGCGACCATCATGACCACCGCGGCGGCCAACCCCGACCGCCACCGGCGACCCCACCTCGCGGTCCGCGCTGACCCAACCGACATGAGCATCTGTCCTTTCAGGAGGGGTCCGCATCGGTGCGGAACCCGGCGACACCTGCGCAGGGAAACAGTCCAAATGGCGAAGTGTTAGCGCTAACATTTTTGGGGGCGATCCGTGCGGGAACATGAGGGGGTATAGGTGTCAGGTAGCCAACGGCGGTGTGACCGAACGCACCATTGGACTCTGAACGATGAAATCGGTCACGTCAAGATGTAACGGGAAGGTTTTCGTAGGAAGTCCCTCATGAGACGCAGGGGATCACCGAGGCGGCAGGCGCGTCCGGCGGTGCGGGCCGCGACGTGGAGCAGCCGGTAGCGCGGCCTTCGGCTCGGCGGTGGCCAGTTCGCCTTCGAGGAGCGGTGCCGGGTCCAGGCGATCAGGTCGACGCCGGTCAGCGCGAGTTCGAACGGTGGGTGTGCCTACCTTCGTGGAAGGTGAACGTCGACAGAATCGACGGCCTCCGCTCCCCCGAACGACTCGAAGCTCTCCTGCGCCACCGCATCCTCCTCCGACAACCCACCACCGGAAGCCCGCCAGAGCCGATCACGGGAAAGACCCCGCCCTGCCGATCGGAAAGCCCGCGGCGCGATCTCATGCGGACGCTTGATCGTGCCGGGGCGAGGTTGGCGGTAGGCCTGTTCCCGCCAGTAGGTGTAGGCGTCGACCGGATACCGCGTCAAGTTCCACGGATAGCGGGTCATGTGGCCGCCGAGCCGCCGGAAGATCGGCGCGGCGTCGGTGGTTCGGCGGGTTCGGGTGAGGACGAAGGCGAGGATGTTGAGGTCGGCGACCGCCGCGGCGTGTGACGGGGTGCCGGCGTGGAACAAGCCGGCGATCGCGTGGTCGAGTTCGTCGGCGATGTCTTCTTCGTGCCAGCGCAGACGGGCGCCGAGGACACCGGCGTCGCCGCGGTGGGCGTTCCAAGCGAATTGCTCGACGCGGCCGGCGAGCGGCAGGATCGCGAGGGGAGACGAGTTTCGGCCACATGTCCTCGCGAAGTCGGTCATCGCGAGCAGGGAACCGTGCCGGCGGGGCGAGAGGTAACGGAGGAACTCGTGGTGGGCGGCCCGGTTTCCCGGGTCCCGTGCCACCACCTCGTGCCAGATCGGGCGGACGTGCCGTTCGGCCGAGCCGAGGGCACACCGGACGGAAAGGAGGGCCAGCCACGGTGTGGGGTCCTCGGGCCAGGCTTCGGCGGCCTGCCGGCAGGACCGGCCCGCGGCTGCCTCCGACGTTCGTCCGGTGGTGATGGTGTGCCAGGCGTCGAGGCCGGCCCGGACCACGAGCGCGTCGGGATCACGCGGGCGGTCGGCGCACCAGCGTTCGGTGGTGGCGGGCGGCAGGGCCGCGGCCAGGACCGAGACCCGGTGTGCCCGGCGGTCCCAGTCCGGCCCGGTGGCACGGAGGAGGCGGGCGGCAGGCTGCCACAGGGCGCGGCCGTGATCGGCGCCGAGCCCGTGCAGCTGCCGCCCCGGGCGGACCTGGGCCAGTGTCCGGTGCAGTGCTTCGTCGTCGAGTTCCGGTCGGATGAGGACGGTACCGCGTCGTGGCATCGAAGCCTCCCGGGTTCAGCAGCAGCGATCGATGGGGCGGTGATCCCGGCGCCGCGACCGCGCGAGTTCGTACGCACGGCGCGTCGGGACGGGCTGGTCCGGATGGAGCTGCCGCAGGCGCGCGCAATGGCGGGCGAACTCCGCGTCCCCGGTGAGCTCCCCGACGTACCAGCGCACCAGGTGCAGCGCGCGGGCCACCGCGGCACGGATCCTCATTTCCGGCCACCGGTGAGCGCGGGCTCCCCGACGTCGATCAGCGACTCGACGTAAGGGGCCTCGCTCGAGGGCGGCGTCCGGCGGGAGCGCACCGAACGGACGCAGACGACCGCGGCGTTGGCGACCACGATGACGACCAGCAGCAGGAAGACCGAAACGAGCACACCGTCCACAATGGAGTTCGTGAGCACCGCGTGCATGTCGGCCGCGCTCTTGGCCGGCGGCAGGATCCGGCCGGAGCCGAGGGCGGCGTCGTAGCGGGCGTGCTGGGCGAAGAAGCCGATCTGGGGGTTGCTCGAGAAGATCTTCTCGAGGCTGGCGGTGAAGGTGACGGCGACGGTCCAGGCCAGCGGGATCCCGGTCACCCAGGCCCAGCGGAGCCGCCCCGACTTCACGAGGACGGTGGTGGTGACCGCCAGTGCGATGACGGCGAGCAGCTGGTTGGCGATGCCGAAGAGCGGGAAGAGCTGGTTGATCCCGCCGAGCGGGTCGGTGGCGCCCACGTAGAGGAAGTAGCCCCAGGCGGCCACGACCAGGGCGCTGGTGAGCCAGATGCCCGGCTTCCAGGTCACCCGGCCGATCGGCTTCCAGACGTTGCCCAGCATGTCCTGCAGCATGAACCGGCCGACCCGGGTGCCCGCGTCGACGGTGGTGAGGATGAACAACGCCTCGAACATGATCGCGAAGTGGTACCAGAAAGCCTTCGCCGAGGCGCTGCCGAAGAGTCCGGAAAGGATCTCCGACATTCCGACCGCCAGGGTCGGCGCGCCACCGGTGCGGGCGACGAGGCTGTGCTCCCCCACCGCGTCCGCCGCCGCGCTCAGCTGGTCGGGCGTGATGGCGAACCCCAGGTCCGTGACGGCACGGGCGGCGGAGCCCGCCGTGGAACCGAGCAGCCCGGCGGGGGCGTTCATCGCGTAGTACAGCCCCGGGTCGAGGGCGCAGGCCGCGATCAACGCCATGATCGCCACGAACGACTCCATCAGCATCGCGCCGTAGCCGATCATCCGGACCTGGGATTCCTTCTGGATCAGCTTCGGGGTGGTCCCCGACGACACCAGGGCGTGGAAGCCGGACAACGCACCACACGCGATGGTGATGAACAGGAACGGGAAGAGGGTTCCGGCGAACACCGGACCCGTCCCGGAGGACGCGAACCGGGTCACCGCGCCGCTCTGCAGGACCGGCCCGACGACCAGCACACCGACCGCGAGCAGGGCGATCGTGCCGATCTTCATGAACGTGGACAGGTAGTCGCGGGGCGCGAGCAGCGCCCACACCGGCAGCACCGAGGCGACGAAGCCGTAGCCGGCCAGGCCGAGCACGAGGGTGGTCGGGCTCCAGGTGAACGCCGCCGCGAGCGCGGAGTGCTCGACCCAGCCGCCGCCCGCGATGGCCAGCAGGAGCAGGACCACGCCGAGCACGCTGGCCTCCAGCACACGCCCCGGTCGCAGGAACCGGAGGTAGCACCCCATCACCAGCGCGATCGGGATGGTCATGACGACGGAGAAGGTGCCCCACGGCGAGTGCGCCAGTGCGTTGACCACGACCAGGGCCAGCACCGCCAGCAGGATGATCATGATGGCGAAGACGGCGAGCAGGGCGGCCGCGCCGCCCACCTTGCCGATCTCGTCCCGGGCCATCTGCCCCAGGCTCTTGCCGTCGCGCCGCAGGGAGAGGAAGAGCACGACCATGTCCTGGACCGCACCCGCGAAGATCACGCCGGCGACGATCCAGATCGTCCCCGGAAGGAAGCCCATCTGGGCCGCCAGCACCGGGCCGACCAGCGGCCCGGCACCGGCGATCGCGGCGAAGTGGTGACCGAGCAGGATGCGCCGGTCGGTCGGCTGGTAGTCGACGCCGTCCTCCAGCCGCTCCGCCGGGGTGGCCCGCCGGTCGTCGACCTTCAGCACCCGCCGTGCGATGAACCGCGAATAGAAGCGGTACGCGATGAGGTAGGAGCCCAGGGCGGCCAGCAGGAGCCAGATGGCCGAGACCCGTTCCCCGCGGGAGAGGGCGAGAACACCCCACCCCACCGCGCCCACCAGTGCCACGGCGGTCCAGAGCAGGACCGACCGCGGCCGGATCCCCGACGAGGGCATGACAAATCTTGACAAGGTCGACTCCTCAAGCCGGCAGGAAGGAACGGGCGGGCCGGGAAGTGGCCTCGCCTTGTGGTCCACGTTGTGCAAGAGTTGCCGGTCCCCGGATTCGGTTGACACCGCATGGCCGGTGAGAATCCACCGGAAAATTCCGCGGGCGCTTGTCCTCCGAACACGGCGGTACGGCAACTGGAAGACAAGAGCGGCGCGCCAAGGACGGTGACCGATGTCCGGAGACCTCATGACGACGACTCTCGCCGTCATCGGCGTGGCGTCACTCCTCGCCGTCACCGCACGCCGGTTCCATGCCACCGGGAACCTGCCCACGCTGGAGGGCTGGGCACTGGCCGACCGGGGCCTCGGCCCGCTCTGGACCTGGTTCCTGCTCGGCAGCACGATCTTCACGGCCTACACGTTCATCGCGGTGCCCGGGCTGGTGTCCGCCACCGGGGCGCCGGCCTTCTTCCCGCTGCCGTACACCGTGATCATCTGCCCGCTGGCCTTCCTGCTCCTTCCGCGACTGTGGTCGGTGGCTCGCGACCACGGTTACGTCACCGTCGCGGACTTCGTGCGCGGCCGGTACGGATCGCCGACCCTGGCGCTGGTGGTGGCGCTGACGGGCATCCTCGCCACCATGCCGTACCTCGCTCTCCAGGTGGTCGGCATCCGCGCGGTCCTCGTCGCGGCCGGGATACCCGCCCGGACCGCCGCCGGGGACCTGGTGATGGTCGTGCTCTTCGCCGGCCTGGCGGTCGCGACGTACCGCCGTGGCTTGCGCGCCCCCACGGTCATCTCGGCCTTCAAGACCCTGGCCGTCTTCTGCTCGGCGATCGCCGTCCTCGGCTACGTCCTGGTGCGGGTGGGCGGCCTCGGCACGATCTTCGCCGCGGCGTCCACGCGCCTGGCCGAGCAGCACCCGGCAGGGAGTGGGGCTCTCCTGCTCACATCCGCCCAGCAACCCGCGTTCGCCACCCTCGCGCTCGGCTCGGCGCTCGCCCTGTTCATGTATCCCCATGTGCTCACGGTGGGCTTCGCCGCCACCGGCCGCGACACCCTGCGCCGGGCCTCGGTCGCACTGCCCGCCTGGACCGCGATCCTCGCGGTGTTCGCGTTCTTCGGCATCGCCGCACTCGCCGCGGGCGTGCACACTCCGCCCGGCCGCGGCGAGGCCACCGTGCCCCTGCTGGTGCTGCACGTCATGCCGGCACCGGTGGCCGGGCTCGTCTTCGGCGCCCTCATCGTCGGCGGGCTCGTCCCGGCCGCCGTCATGTCGATATCGGCCGCGACGTCCTTCGTCCGCAATGTGTACGTCGAGTACTTCCACCCCACCGCCACGCCCAAGCGCCAGGTGCGCATCGCGAAAGCCGTTTCCCTCACCGCGAAGGTCGGCGCCATCGCGTTCGTCTTCGGACTTCGCGACCAGGACGCCATCAACCTCCAGCTGCTCGGCGGGGTGTGGATCCTGCAGATATTCCCGGCCGTGGTCGTCGGCCTGTTCACCCGCCGGCTCCACCATCGGGCGTTACTGGCGGGATGGGCGACCGGGATGGCCGGTGGCACGTATTCCGTGGTGCACGCCGGGTTCTCGCCGGTCGTTTCCGTCGGTCCGCCAGGTCACGCGATCGGGCTCTACGCCGGTATCGTCGCGCTGGTCCTCAACCTGGTGGTCACCATCGCGGCGACCGCGGTGCTCGAACGGCTGGGCACCCCGCGCGCGCCGGACACCACCACGCTTCCCGCCCGCATGACCACGAAGAACTCCCCTGAGAGCGGAGCGAACCGATGAGACGGACCGAGCCCCGGCCGCAGCCGGCCCTGACCGCGACCGACGGCGACGTGGACCGCGAGGCGGGAGTGGCCCGGCTCTTCGACCTGCACTACCCGTCGATGCTGCGGCTCGCCGCCCTGCTCGGCGCCGACGATCCCGAGAACGTCGTGGCCGAGGCGTACTACCAGATCTACCGGAAGTGGCGGAAGATGCGTGATCCCGGTTCCGCGGAGGCCTACCTGCGATCCACCATCTGCAACCTCACCCGGATGCGGATCCGGCACCTTCAGGTCGTCCGCCGGAACATCGAGGCATTGCTCCCCGAATCCGTGGCCTCGCCCGAAGACTCCGTGCTCCTGCACGACGATCAACGAGCACTGGTCGGTATCCTGCGAGAACTGCCTGCCCGGCAACGGGAAGCCCTCGTCCTGCGGTACTGGCAGGGTCTGAAGGAAGCCGAGATCGCGGCCGCGATGGGCATCTCGCCGGGGTCGGTCAAGACCCATGCCGCGCGCGGGATGGCCGCCCTGACCCAGCGAATGGAGGCCCGACGATGAACACCGTCCCCGACGACATGGAACGCCGCCTCCGCGAAACGCTCGACACCCTCGCCAGCGGCGTCCACCCCGCTCGCGATGCCTACCGCACCGCCCGCGGCGACTGGCTGCGCCGCGAACGAAGGCGCCGCATCGTGCTGGCCCTGCTGGTAGCGGTCGTGTTCACGGTCGCCGTGCTCATCGGGCTCTGGGTCCTCAACCAGGCCCCCGCGGGTACCGGCGCCATCTTCACGGAGCCGACCAGCTCTCCGTACCCGGCAGGTCACGGCTAAGTGGCTCGGCATGCCGTTGACTGACCCCGGGCTGTACGCCCAGCATGTGCCCCTGAGGGTAGCCGTTCGACCTGCCCTGTGACCGATGTTCCTGCCCGGTGCCAGGTCGTCGGGGGCGGTCAAATCGGGCAGCTTGACAGCTCGCTACCGCGGCGTCACCGTCGCCCATGGATCGATGGGTACCACGTCGGTGATCCGGCCGGTGTCGTCGAGGAGACAGCCCATGCGTTTGGCGGCGTGGAGGGTGACCGCGCGGTCGGTGAGGGTGAGCGCGGGGAGTTTGCCGGCGAGTTCCGCTTCCAGGCGTTGGATGTCGCCGAGGGATCGCAGCCACAGGGTCAGCACGAGGTTGTCCGCTCCGGTGGTGGCCGCGCACAGGCGGACTTCCGGCAGCTCGGTCAGCGCGGTCGCGGTCCGGTGCAGTTCGTGGGGTGGCACTCGGGCCCAGAACGTCGCGGCGACAGGCCATCCGGTGATGGGCTGGGCGACCTCGCAGCGCAGGGACAGCAGGCCGCCGTCGATCATCTCGTTGAGCCAGCGGCGGACGGTGGAACCGCTTCTCGCCGTGCGGGCCGCGATGTCGGCCGCGGGAACGCGTCCGTCGCCGAGGGCTCGGAGCACTGCCCGGTGATGATCCTTCCAGACGGGCCGGTTGCCGGCTTTCAGCGGGACGTGGACGCGCCGCCGCGGCGACAGCGCGTCGAGCCGCCAGTGGTTGCCCTCGCCGTACACGGTGGTGACCGCGTGGGTGCGCGTTCCGCGTAGCCCGGGAAGTTGCTGGAGCTTCTGGAGGACGAGCCGGGACAGCGTCGCCAAATCGGGCGTCAGTACGGTCAGGAACAGGTCCCGGCCGCTGCTGACGATCGAGATCGAGGCGATCTGCGGGACCCGGGACAGCACCTCCACCGCGTGCGCGCGGGCGGTCGGTTGGAGATCCAGTTCGATGAACGCGTTGCAGTGGTCCTGCGCCCACAGCCTGACGTCCGGATAGGCGGTGACCCGGGCGGATCCGGCTTCGACCAGTCCTTGCCAGCGTCGCGTGGCGGTGGCGGGGTCGACGCCGAGTAACCGGCCGAGCTCGTGCCAGCTCGCGCGGGGTGCCGCCTGCAGCGCGTGCACGAGCTTGAGATCCGTCTCGTCAGGGATGAGCAGATCCTGCATAGACAGCCACCCAAGTGAGCGAAATCGTGGATTCGGTCCCTCAGCGTGACATTGGCGGCGATTCTCGGCAAGTAGCCCCGCGACGCTCGAGGAGCCTGCCGATGTCCGTGCCTGAGGACGCCACCGCGATACGCGACGGACTGCCGCTGGAGGTGTCGCCCGGGGAAGCGCTCAGCTCCGTGACCGCGGTGCCGCGAGCCAACCGGCGGCGCCGTCCGGCAGGACCGAGCCGTCGAACTCGGCCGGCGATGAAACTGGCCCCGCACCGGGAACGGAGCACATTGTCGTGATCATCCTCGGGCTGCTGCTGGCCGGTGGCGCCGCTCTCGTGATCGCCGGTCTCGTCCAAGGCGACCTCGACACGGCCCTCTTCGGTGGCACACTGCTCATTTTCTCCTTGTGGGGCCTGGCCGCCGGCGGGCCTGGCCGTGACCCCGACGGCGGCGACGCCGGCGACGGGGATGCCTGACCAGTCGCTGAGTCGACCATGACCGTCCACAGGAGCCGGTGGCCCGGCATCCTGGGAGGGTTGACAGGGCTGTATCGGCCACGAACACTGGGCGCCGGAAAATGTTATCGCTAACATCATGAGGTAGGTCTTGCGCGCACAACGTGGCGGTTGCGGGGTTTCGGTGGCGGTGACCGCGATCCTCCTCGCAGCCCTGAGTTCGCCGAGCGCGTTCGCGCAATCCGGGGGCAGGGACGTCACCGCCGACGTTCTCGCGAACCGGAACGTGACGCTGAGCGGGGACGCTGTCGTGCGGCTCACCGGCGGCGTCACCACCTACACGGGCGTGATCAGCGGTGAAGGTGTCTTCACCGTCGGGGGAACGGGCACCCTGGTGCTGGTGAAGGACAGTGACTTCACTTTGCCGGGTGATCGCCGCCGGCAGAAGATCGTCACGGTGGGCGGCAACCATCCGGTGACCACGATCGAGAACCCCGACCCGCCCGCCGTGATCGTGCAACGCGGTGCGACTCTCCAGTACGGGAGCGGATCGGGCGAAGACGGCATCATCGGCCATTTCGCCCATGCGCCCGAGGTGTCGCTGAACACACTGAACCACCAGGTCGACGGGACTCTGGACCTTGCCGTGCACCGGCAGGTGAACCTGGGCGTGATCAGCGGCTCCGGACTCGTCAAACAACGGCGGAGCACCTGGCCCGGCATCGAACTGCCGGGTACGCACCCGTTCTCGGGCACGCTGTATGTCGGCACCGGCGCGGACTACGGCAGCCTGCACTACCTCACCGCCATGCCGCACGTGCGCAAGGTGGTCAACCAGGGCTCGTTCATCCACAATGCTCCGGACGGCGAGGTGGTCACCGACGCCGCCGACATCTACTCGCAGTTCTACGGCAACGACATCAACTTCCACACCTGGGGTTCCGGGGTGGTGCGGATGTCGGGCGTGTACAGCTGGTCGGACAACGGGTCGGACACCGCGCCCGCGCTGAGCGACCCGTCCCGGAACTTCGCCACGGTGCCGCACAGCGACAACAAGCGCGGTATCAACATCGAGGGCGCCACGGTCACCTGGGGCGACGGCACGAACAACCGGTTCTTCCTGCCGGGCAACGAGAAAACCGTCTACGTCAACATGCACGCGGAGCGGAACGGCACCCGCAGCGTGCTGACGTTCGACTACGACGGCCCGGTCGCCCTGGACGCGCCCATCTCCGGCGGCAGGTACCACGACACGATGGCGGACGTCGGCCGCGGCGACGTCGTCATCGCGGCGACTCGCGGCAACGCGGTCACGTTCACGGCGCCGCAGAACTACGACGGTGACACGACGATCGGTGACGGCGCGTCGCTGCGGCTGGGGGACGGCAGCCCGCAGGGTGACAGTGCGCTGCTGGCGACCGGCAAGATCGTCGACAACGGCGAGGTGATCGTGCAGAACGCCACCAGGGGTGCCGAACTGGGCCGGATCGGTGGCAAGGGTTCGGTGACCCAGGCCGGCCCGGCCACCACCACCCTGACCGGCGAGCTCACCTACACCGGCAGGACCACGGTGAAGGCGGGCACGCTCGCGGTCACCGGCGGTTCCCTCGCCGCGAGCACGGCGGTCGACCTGCCGGCGGCCGGAGCGACGCTGGACCTCACCCGGGCCGGCGACCGGACGATCAACAACCTCGCCGGCGCCGAGGGCAGCACGGTGGCGGCCGGGCGAACCCTGACCGTCCGCGCCACCACCCCGACGACGTTCGGCGGCGCCGTGACCGCTGCTGACGGGGTCACCAAGACCGGGGCCGAAACGCTCACCCTGACCGGCAAGCACACAACCCCGAACAGCACCTGGACCGTCCGGGAGGGAGCGCTCGCGCTGGCCGGCTCCGTCCAGGCGCGGCAGCTCGCCGTGGAACCCGCCGGCACGCTGCGGGCCGGCGGGACGGTGGCGGGTGCGGTGGACAACGCCGGGACGGTCGACGCGACCGGCATGACCGTGCGCGGTGCCTACACCCAGCGGCCCGGCGCACGCCTCACCGGCACCCGGATGAGCGTCACCGGCGCGGTGATGCTCGCGGGCACCTTCGCACCGGACCCGGCGAGTGGCCCTGGCGTGATCATCGACAACCAAGGAGCCGACCAGGTCAGTGGCACCTTCGACGGGCTGCCCGAGGGAGCGGCGATCGGTGCGCTCCGGCTCACCTACCACGGTGGCGACGGCAACGACGTCGCCCTGGCGGGCAGTTCCGGCGCAATCCGGCCGGGCAGCGCGGTATCGCCGGCCGCGACCGTGTCGCGCTCCGGGCCGGTGTGGTGGTTCGCGGCGGCCGGCGCGCTCGTGCTGCTGATCGCCCTTGTTTTCCTCGCACGCAGGCGGTCACGGAACCGGAGCTGAGTCCCCTGGCCACCCCGCACGCCCACCTCGGGATCGAGTCGGCCGAGGCGTGACGATCATTCCTTTTCGGACAGTCCGGAACGGAACTCCCGGCCGGGCCGCCGAGCTTTCGCGCACGCGCCCGGCGAGGACAGCGAGCATTGCGCGAAATGGCGCGCCGGACCTGGTCCGTTCAGCGTGTCGGCTGACGGGCGAACTTCTCTCGCAGTACGGCGCGTTTGGCCGCGGGTGGCAGGGTCCCGGTGTGGATCGCCTTCGCGAGTACGCGGGTCCTGTAGTCGTCGAGGTCGCAGATGACCCGCGCCGGCACCCCGGCGACCACCACCCCGTCCGGCACGTCCTTGGTCACCACGCTCCCCGCGCCCACGACCACCTGGGACCCGATCGTCACGCCCGGCATCACGATCGCGCGGGAGCCGAGCATGACGTCGTCGCCGACCGTGATCGGGGCGACGACATCGACGTCCGGGAACTCCTCCCGGAGCACCCAGGGGCCGCCGTCGTGGGTCACGAACTGGACTCCGCTGGCGACCGCGACCCGCCGCCCCAGCGACACCAGATAGGGCTCGGACCCGAATGTCTCGGCTTGGAAGCCGGGAAACCAGCAGCCCGGACCGACCGTGACGCCCAGTCGCCTCGCATAGGCCACCGGATCTCGCTTGATCAGGTACTGCCGGTACAGCGCGGACACGGCGCGGTTGAGAATCATCACGCAATCCCTTCGAGGCGACCCAGGTCAACGGGCGGTCGTCAACTCTGGCGAGGTGTTTCCTGGATCCTGCGGGGTGTGCCGACGCGCTCCGGCCCGGACCAGGCAGAGCAGGAGCAACCCGAGGGCGAGCTGGACCGGGACCGGGGCGAAACTGTTGCGTACCTGCACGAGCAGGGGCAGCAACACGACGCCGGTCAGTGCGGTGCTCCACGGGGATCGGGGAAGGCGTTCGATCCGGCCGATCGCCAGCCCGATGGCCAGCATGAAGAGGACGACCCCGACGGTGCCGAAATTGTGGTACCCCTCGGCGATCGGGGAACCGCCGATCGCCGATACCCGCTCGCTGATCTCGACGTTGAACAGGCGGTCGTCGTGCGCCGGCGCGCCACCGTGCCAGCCGGTCAGCCTCTCGAGGAAGCGCACCGGCACCGCGACGAGGGTCACCCCATGGCGAAACGGCTCACCGAAGGAATGCCAGTCGAGGACGACCGTGGTCGGACGCAGCGAGGCACCCATTTCGGCCAGCGCGTCCAACGGGGAGCCGACCGAGGTGCCGCCGGACTGGCCGAACCCCACAAGCCGCGTCTGGCGCACGAGCCCGATCAGCACGAGCACGCCCAGCGCGCCCCCGACCGTCCACAAGGTACGGATGCGGCGTCCTTGCCGCACCTCGACGATCAGGATGGCCAGCAGGGCGAACAGCACGGATCCCCGTGAGCCGATGAGGAAAGCCACGACCGAGTAGGCACCGAAGATGGCCCACGCGACCACCCTGGTGCGTCCCCCGGCGAGTACAGCGAGGATCACGCCGTACCCGACCAGCAGTGTGCCGTACCCGAGGGCGCTGTCGGATTCGTTGGCCTGGATGAACATCAGGTAGCCCCCGGACACCAGACCGAACCCTCCTGCGTCGGCCACGGCGACCACGAAGATCACCACTCCGGTCAGCAGACATCCCAGGCCGGCGACGGCGAGCCTGGCGCGCTCGATCGGAACCGGGCCGGACGCGGGCTCGCCGCGAGCACCCCGGCTGGCCAGTTCGGCGGCGAGGGTGAAGGCCGCCATGCCCAGGATGGCGAGGTGGGTCGCCTCCGGCGCGTACCCGTCGTCGATCCACGCGACGTCATATGCGGTGAAGGCGTCACGTCCGCGCAGCGCGATGCTGAACAGCAGCCCGCCATGGAAGAAACCGAACAGCACCAGATAGCCGGCGCTGGGACGGTACAGGCCACCGCCATCGTCGCTCAGCAGCAGCGCCAGGCACAGGCCCCAGGAGAGGAAGAAGGCCACGGCCGTGCCGGAGACGTCCGATGGCACGAACGGCATCAGAGCCTCGACCGCGAACATCACCACCACGGCCACCGTCAGGGTGGCGCGACCCACGTCGCGGCCACTCAGCGCGGAACTGTCCACAGACTCTTCCAGACCGCCGGCGTTCCGGCGAGCATGCTGATGTGAGACACGACGACGTCCGGCCGCGTTCGCCTCAGACACCGCCACAGCCGGACAGGAAACAGCACGGTCGGCCGGACCGGACACCGGCGCACGACCGCCCCGGCCACCCGAAACCGCGGCGCCCTCCCGCGGTGACCGGCAGGTTCTCCGGGAGCCTGCCGGCCGACCGCGCCCTGACTCATGAGCTACCGGTTCCTTTCAGCAGGCACCCGACACCTCCGGCCGTCGATGCCGCCAGGACTTGGCTGGGACTGCGCCGGATACGTGGCTGACGTTATCCCGCACCGCCCCCGCGCCCCATCCGATTCACCGGAAAGTGGAGAATGGCCACTCTCGCACGCGGGGAGACATTCGGCGGGCCGGCCGACAACGCCTCTCCACAGGAACCCCGTCACCAGCCGCGGTGGCCATTCGTCCTTGCCGGGGTGAGTGGTCACCGAACTTCGCCCGATCAGGTCGGATTCATGAGACGACGAGTTCGTAGGTCCTCGGTGAGCTACTGCCGAGGAATCCAGCCGAACCCACGTAGATGGCCTTGATCGGGTGGAGGCCGGCGATCAGGGCGGAGGTCGTGAACGTCGCGTGCCCGGTGCTGTCGAGGGCGATCACGCCGAGGAGCCTCGACCTGTCCGTGAACGCGACGAGGCCGGTGGGGATGGCCGCACCGATGCTTTCCACTACCGTGGCGGTGAAGGTGACCGGCTGACCGACATGTGCGGGATTGACCGAGGTGGCCAGGCTGGTGGTGGTGCCGACGGGCTGCGATACCACGGCCGGGCGGGTGATGGTGTCGCTGTCCAGCGTGACCGCGGCAGTCCGGGCGAGTGTCCGGCCGTCCACCGCGACGCCCGTCGTGACGGTGATCGACGCGAGGGCCATGATGGTCCCCCGGAGGATGGAATAGGTGCCGAGCGTCGCCGAGCTGCCGACCTTCCAGAAGACATTGGCCGAGCGCGCGCCGTTGACGAGGTCCACGCTGCTCGCGGACGCCGTGATGAGCGTCGATGCGGCCTTGAAGATGAAGACCGCGTTCGGATCGCCCTGAGCGTCGAGGGTCAACGTTCCGGTGATCCCGAACGTGCCCGCGGCGGAGTCGTACACACCGGGAGTCTTGGTGGTTCCACCGAGCTCTACTGCGACGGTGGACGATGTCGGCCGTGCCGCGGCGTCGTCGTACGCGGCGGCCAGGTCTTCCTTGGCCCGCAACGCGATCGCGTCGGCTATGTGGACGGCGCCGTTCACCTGCCCAGGGGGGAAACCGGTCACTGAGGTGCCGGGGCTCAGCCCGAGATCGCCGTTGACGGTGGTGGGGCCGGTGTTCGTGACCGTCGACGCGGCGAGAACCCCGAAGTCGGCCGCGGTGCCCAACAAGACCGGCTGCGTGGCCGCGTTCGCGCTCGGCGGCCCGACCACGCCGATCAGGACACTTGTCAACAACGCCAGGATCAAGATCGCGGCCAGTCGGGACCGGACGGCGATATCACGGAACGGGAAAGCAGGACTGGTTGTCATCATGGGATTCCTTCGCAGGGATCGAGATTTCGGAACTCACAGCTGCAGAGGTATCTTCGACTAGTTCCTGAACCCTACAACGCTACGTGTGGCGAACAAAACAATGGTGAGCCCAGAAGTAAGCCGTCCGTGTCGGCTTTTCGTCGGAATTGGCAGGAGGGCGTACCATATCGCCGACATCACTGCTGCCGGGCCAAGGCCAAGAAGAGGCCTTCGACCGGAACGGCAACGGAAACGTCTACCTGCTGAGGGAAAAAATAAGCGACCTCTGCCTCTTCATCGGGCCCGGCACGCCGGACTGGGTCCGGCGTGCCGGGTCCGACCTTGATGCCTTCTCGCCGCAGTCATCGTCGACGTCCTGGTGACCAGCTTGCCGGCGGCAACGACACCTGCCGCGGCGGCGGCAGCCGACCTGACCGGCGGCGGTAGCCCGTTGGCCTGGACACAGTGTCCGGGCGCCGAATCACCCGCGGACCTCCAGTGCGCCGAGCTCGACGTGCCCGTCGACTGGTCGCGCCCCCACCAGCGGCGGATCACACTGGACATCGCCCGCCTGCCCACCACGGCAGCCGGCCGGCTGGGCACCGTGCTGTTGGCGCCCGGCGGCCCGGGTGGGTCCGGCATCGTCGTCGGCACCCTGCTCCACCGGATGGGCATGACCGGCGAGCCGATGGCCGGCGGCGACGTCGCCGCGCTGATCGAGATGGTTCTGCGGCACTTTCGCTGACTGCGCCCGCTCGGCTGGACCTGGGTGCTTCCAGGTCAGCGGCGGAGAATGCTGATCATTAAGACAGGCGACTTGATTAAGTCACACGACTTACCTAGGCTGCGGACATGCCCGAGGACAGAGCGCGCGCAAGCGACGGCAACGACCCGGCCTCGGCGTTGGTCCTGGAGGGACTGCCGCCGTATCCGTTCCCGAACCCCACCGCGCTGGAACCGCCGCCGGAGTGGGAACGGCTGCGGTCGCAGTGCCCGGTGGCTCGCATCCGACTGGCCAGTGGCGACGAAGCGCTGCTGCTGACCCGCTACGACGACGTCCGGGCGATGCTGTCCGACCCCCGGTTCAGCCGCCAGCTCGATGCCGACGACGCCTCCCGGGTCTCCGACAGCGACGACGGCGGCGTGTTCAGCCGGCCCTCGACGTCGACCGGCGGCGAGGTGGACACCGGCGAGCCGGAGGCGTCGATGCTCGGCGGTGCCGGGCACCGGCGTTGGCGGCGGCTGGTCGGGAAAGCGTTCACCGTCAAGCGGGTGCAGGCCTTGCGGCCGGGGATGGTGGAGCTGGCCGAGCGGCTGATCACCGACATGGTCGAGGCCGGCGCGCCCGCCGACATCGGCCCGGCGCTGGGGTTCCCGCTGCCGGTGTTCGTCATCTGCGACCTGCTCGGGGTCCCGCGGGACGACCGGGACCGGTTCGCGCGCTGGTCCGACACCATGCTCAACATGACCCGGTTCACCCAGGACGAGATCGACCGGTCGGGCCGCGAGTTCTTCCAGTACATGACGGATTTGGTCGCCGCCAAGCGGTCCGAGCCCGGTGACGACCTGCTGAGCGACCTCGCCGCCGACATGAGCGCGACCGAGCTGGTCATGACCGGGCAGGGCCTGCTCATCGCCGGCCACGAGACCACCGCCACCATGATCGGCAAGATGGTCGCGATGCTGCTGGCGGACCGCGAGCACCGCTGGGAACGGCTGCTGGCCGACCCGTCGCTGGTGCCCTCCGCCGTCGAGGAGGCGCTGCGGTTCGACGCCAACCCCGGGTTCGGGATGCCGCGCTACGTTTCGGAAGAGACCGTGGTCGGGGGCACCACCCTGCCGCGCGGCACGACCGTGGTGTGCAGCATGGCCGCCGGCAACCGCGACCCCGGCGCGTTCGACGGCGCCGAGGACATGAACCTCGCCCGCCGGCCCAACCCGCACCTGGCCTTCGGCGTCGGACCGCATTCGTGTGTCGGCCAGCAGCTCGCGCGGGTGGAGCTGCAGACCGTCCTCGAGGTGCTGCTGCGACGCCTGCCCACCCTGGAACTCGCCGGGGACGCCGCGGACCTGCGTGCCCGCCAGGGGCTGATCGTCGGCGGGATCGACCGGGTACCGGTGCGGTGGTGACCGTGCCGCGACCGCAGGCGGGCGGGAGATCGGCGGCCACCCGGGCCCGGCTGCTGGCGACGGCGGAGCGGCTGATCGCCGTGAACGGCGTCGCCCAGGTGTCGAGCCGCCGGCTCGGCCAGGAAGCCGGGCAGGCCAACAACTCGGCGGTCGCCTACCACGTCGGCACGATGGAAGACGTGATCCTCGCCGTGCTGCGCGAGCACGGCGAGGCGATGGACCACATCCGGGCCGCGATGGTGGACGCGGCCGCGGGCTCGACGGAGCTGCGCGACCACGTGGCCGCCCTGGTCCTGCCCACGACCCTGCACCTCGCGGACCTGGGCGTCCCCAGCTACTACGCCCGCTTCGCCGCCCACGTCGTCAGCGACCCGGTCCTCCGCGCGCCGGCGCTGTCGGTCACCACCTCGACACCGGTCATGCACCGGGCACTGCGGGCGGTGGCCGCACACGCCGGGGACGCAGGCGACCCCGCGATCCTCACCCGTTCGGCGATGGCCCGGCACGCCATCGTCCACACCTGCGCCGAGCGGGAGGCCGAGCTGGCCGAGGCGGGGAACCGCTCGGGCATCCCCGGCTGGGCCGAGACCGGCGACACCCTGGTCGACGGCATCACGGCCTTGCTGACCACACCACCGCGGCGAGCCCCGTAAGGGCCGCCGAGCCCAGTTCGAACCGGGCCGGCGGTCAGGTCGCGTCGCCCGCCGACGCGCGTGCGTGCGCCTTGGTGGCGGCCACCTTCTCGTCGAGGCGCCCGTCCCACGGGTCGATCCCCGTTTCGTACTCGTCGTGCCGCCGCCACCACTCGTACGCCCGGGTCCGCGGATACCCCTCCGGCGAGTCCTCCCACTCCTCCTGCCGCCCGAACGCCGTGAGATCGAGGTAGCTCCACGTGCTGCCCAGCGCCTCGTCACCGCGGTGGTTGACGAAATACGTGCGGAACACCCGCTCGCCGTCCCGCACGAACACGTTGGTGCCGTGCCACTCGTCCACGCCGAAATCGGCGTCGAAGTCGTCGGTGAGCGTGTACCAGGGACTGTCCCAGCCCATCTGCGTCTTCAACCGCTGGATGTCCGCCTGCGGCGCCCGCGACACCCGCGCGTACGTCGTGCCGCGAGCGTTCAGGTGCGCGAGGTGAGCGACTTGGTCCGCCATCATCGAGCAGCCGACACAGCCACGCTCCGGCCAGCCGTGCACACCCGGCTCGAAGAAGAACCGGTAGACGATCAGCTGGCGGCGGCCCTCGAACAGGTCCAGCAGGCGCACCGACCCGTCCGGACCGTCGAACCGGTAGTCCTTCTCCACGGCCATCCACGGCATCCGCCGGCGTTCGGCGGCTAGCGCGTCGTGTGCGCGGGTCCGCTCCTTCTCCTTCACCAACAGCTTCTGACGGGCGGCCTCCCATTCCTGGGCAGACACAACCGATGGCACCTTCATGGCGCGTTTCCTCTCGATTTCGGGTTTTCCTGAGCGAGCGGCCGGGTTACGCCGCGAGCGTGGCGGGCAGGCCCGCGCGGCGCCGCTCACCTGTGAGATCGTCTCGGAGGACACGTCACGCTCCCGCTCGTTGGTCCAGCCTTCTCTTGGACTCCACCGGTGAGCGAAAGGAATCGCTACGGCGCGCGAGGACCGCCCGGCGGCCAAACCGATCAGCCCGCGCGCAAGGGAATCGAGCGGCACCGGGTAGCGAACGGACCGCCGCGATCGGGGACGGGCTTGCGTTCCGCGCCGGACGTTCTCCCGCGCTCAGCGGACGGCGGCGGTCTCGCCCGAGCTCGTCCACGCGTCCAGTTCCGCCCCATCACGTTCAGCGGCGGATGGCCGGTGATGGGCCCGCCGCTGAGCACGACCCCCTCGCCGTAGGACCGCGTCAGTCGCCACAGCGGGCAGGCGCTCGACGGGGGCGCCTGCTCGACGCCGATGATGCGCAGGCCGTCCGGCTGCCCGGAAAGGGCAGGACCCGGTGTGCTTGTCGCCTTCGCCGAATTGCGCCCTCCGCTCGTCCGGGGTCCGGTGCTGCCGGACCCCGGACGCCACGACCCGCCCCGGGAAGAGCCCGGCCGACCGGTTCACGTCCGCGAGCAGGGAAGCACCGGCGCCCGCCATCTCCAGCACGCCGGAGCGGCTGCCGTGGTTGCCCCGCCAATCAAGGCAGTAACCGGCAGCCGACGGCGAGCTGCCGCTGCCTGGTCTCCCCCGGCCGATCCGTTCAGTCGCTCAGCAGCAGCTGGTCGACCATGAGGTGGCCCCACGCGCCGGTCGCCTGGTCGATCACCTGGACCTGGGCGCTCTGCCCCGACAGGTCACCGATGTCCCAGTCGACCGGCTTCAGCACCCCCGTGCCGTCTCCGGTCGCTGTCCGGACGATCTGGCCGTTCACGACGAGGTTGATCGAGGTTTGCCCGGGCGAGCCGGGCGGGTGGTCGCCGCCGGCGATCAGGAAGCGCAGGTGGTTGCGGTCCAGGGTGAACGCCGGTGAGGTGATCGTGCCGGTGGCCGGGTCGCCGCCGCCGGCGAACGTGTCCAGGACCGCGTTGCCGACCATGCCCGGCAGGTATTCGAACGACGGACCGGTGCCGGTGAAACTGCCGGAGGTGGTCCAGCCGGGGTCGTACGAGCTGCCTTCGAACCCGGAGACCACGTGCGCCGGGCGCTGGGACAGGTCGGGGAATTCGGTGATCGTCGTGTTGGCGAAGGTGGCGCTGCCGCCGGTGGCGTAGAGGTTGACGCCGGTGTCGGCGGGGTCGGCGAACACCTCGCTGGAGTGCACGAACCGGCCGTCGTCGACGAACACCTCGATCGTCGTCCGGTCGACCAGGATCCGCAGGTGCGCGCTGGTCTTCGCCGGGTTCCACGGCGCGTGGCTCTCCCCTCGCGTCCCGGTGGTGTCGGGTTGGCCGGTCTGGCGGCGGTTGAGGTAGCTGTAGTCGTGGTAGATCCCGGCGTCCGCGTGCCGGGTCCCGTCGGCCGACGCCCGCAGCTGCAGTCCGATGTTCTCCAGCTGGGTCCAGCTGACGTCGGTGTCGAGCTGGTAGGCCGTTCCGTGGTAGGCCAGCGGCACCAGGCCGTCGTTGACCTGGATGGTGCCGAGGTTCCTCACGGAGGCGGCATGGGTGGCCAGCGCAGGCGTCGGTTGCGAGGCGAGGGCGTAGCCGTCCGGGTAGTGCTTGAGCGTGATCTGGCGGACGATCGAGTCGGTGCCGTTGAAGCCGTCGGCGGCCCGGGTGGGGGTGGTGTCCGGGTAGGCCCAGTTGTTCATCCAGGCCATGCCGAACCGCCGGTCCACCGGCGCGGCAGGATCTTCCCAGGTGACTCCGGCGTACCAGTCGAAGCCGTGGTCGAGCCATTGCGGGGTGGCCGCGTCGGCGGTGAACGCCGCGCCGTCGAAGGCTCCCGTCCAGTAGGCGTAGGTGCCCGGGATCCCGCCGGCGCTGACGCCCAGCACCCAGTGCGTGGTGCCGTCGTCGGCGCGCATCGGGAACAGGTCCGGGCATTCGAGGGTGCCGTGGGTGCTCACGAAGTCGGACTGCCACGTCCAGGTCTTCAGGTCCGGTGAGGTGAAGAATCCGATCCGGTCGCCTTCGGTGATCGCCGCGACCCACCGGCCGCGCGCGGCGTCCCAGATGACCTTGGGGTCCCGGAAGTCGCGACGGCCGCCGTTCGGGATCACGGGTGTCTCGCCGTGGGGCCGGAACGTCCGGCCGCCGTCGATCGAGTACCACAGGAACTGCGCCTGCGGCCCGGAGCTGCTGGCGATCTGCGCGGGGGTCGGATGGTCCATCTGCGTGACCAGCTGGATCACCGCGCCGGCGCCGAAGCCGGCCGTGTTCGCGGTGTCCACCACCGCGGACCCGGACCACAGGTCGTGGTTCGCGTTCGTCTTCTTCGGCGCGGCGATCCCCTGGTCGGCGAAGGCGACGCCGTCGGTGGTCGTCGCCAGCCGCCAGGCGGTGCCGACTTCGGTCGGGTAGTCGGCGTTGTAGAGGTAGTAGTAGTTGAACTTGCCGTTGACATACACCGGCCGCTGTGGGTCGTTCTTCCAGTGGTCGGGCACCGTGAAGTGGTACTGCGCGCGGTAGGTGGCCGCGGCGTGCGCCGGGGTGGCGCCGCCGGGGCCGGTCATGCCCACAGCCGCCGTCGCCGCCACGAGGGCGGCGGCGGACAGCAGGCGAAGGCCGCTCGTCGTTGAGCGCATGGAACCTCCAGGAATTCAGGAATCGAGAACGCTGAGACGTTTGCCGTCCCACGCCACCGGCATGGGATCGCTGATGACGCCGGCGAAGTCCTGCTCGTCGCGGTTGTGGAACGCGAGCAGCACCCAGCGGTCGTCGGACCGGCGCCGGATCAGGCGTCCGCTGTAGAAGCGGTCGTCGGTGACGGGTTCGGCGGCCGCGATGTCGAACGGCCCGAGCAAGCCGACGGCGGGCGCGGCCCAGATCCCGCCGGTCGTGCCGGTGGCCCGGCGATCGCTCGAGGCGTGCTCGGCCAGGCAGGAGAACAGCAGGACCGGGCGGCCGTCCACCACCTCGGCCTGCAGGACCTCCAGCTGCCCGAACCCCCGCGGCCCGGGCGCGGTCAGCGGCGGGCGCAGCTCCCAGTGCCGCAGGTCCGGGGAGACGGCGTGGCCGACGACGCCGCGTTCGAACGGCTCGCCGGTACCGGCGCGAGCGGTGATGAGCATGTGCCAGCCGTCGCCGCCGGGGTCGGCGAACACCCAGGGGTCGCGGAACGCTTCGTCGTGCCAGCCCGCGTCCAGTGTCTCGTACCAGCCGGAATCGGCGGCCAGGATCGGGTTCTCCGGAGACCGTTGCCACGTCACGAGATCCGGTGAGGTGGCGTAACCGATCCGCTGGACGTTCTTGCCGCCGGCGGCGCGGGTGGCGCCGGTGTAGAACAGGAACCACGTGCCGTCCGGGTGCCGCACCACCGAGCCGGTCCAGGTCGCCAGGTCGTCGAACGCCGGGGCGTCCGCGCGGACCAGCGCGTCCTCGATCCGGGTCCAGTGCACCAGATCCGTCGAGACGGCGTGGCCGACCGAGGCGCGGTAGTGACGTGCTTCGGGGTCGTGCAGGGCACGGGAGGCGTAGAGGAAGAACAGGTGGTAGCGGTCGCCGTCGTCGGCGAACCAGAAGTCCCAGACCCAGGAGTCGGGCAGCGAGAACATACGAGCCTTTCGAAAAGTCGGGAGAGACGTCATTCCTTGACGCCGCTGGCCGCGACGCTGCTGACGAACGCGCGTTGGAAGGCGAGGAAAACCACGAGCACCGGCAGGGTGATCATGGAGGTGTAGGCCATGACCTCACCCCAGGCGGTGTTGTCCTGGAAGAAGTACTGCATGCCGACCATCACCGGCCGCAGCTTCTCGTCCTGGACGACCATGCTGGGCCACAGGTACTGGTTCCAGGCCGGCAGGAACGTCAGGATCGCGACGGTGGCGAACGCCGGCCCCGCCAGCGGCACGGCGATCTTCCGGTAGATGGTGAACCAGCCCGCGCCGTCGATCCGGGCCGCCTCGTCGAGTGCGGTGGGGATGGTCGAGAAGTACTGCGTGAACAGGAAGATCGAGAAGCCGTTGGCGATGAACGGAATGATCTGCACCTGGTAGGTGTCCAGCCAGCCGAAGTCGTACACGATCCGGCCGTTCTCGAACAGCAGGGTCGGCAGCTGCGAGACCCAGTAGACCATCGGAACCGCGATGGTCTCGAACGGCACGATCAGCGTGGCGATGATGACGCTGAGCACGACCCCGCGGCCGGTCCAGCGCAGCCGGGAGATCGCGAACCCGGCCATCGAGTTCACCACCAGTCCCGCCGCCACGATCACCACCGTGACCAGGACCGAGTTGAGCAGGAACCGCCCGACCGGCACCCGGTCGAACACGGCGGAGTAGTTGTCGAAGCTGATGTCGCCGAGCGGCAGGAACGCGCGCCAGCCACCGACGTCGGACAGGATCTGGCCGTCGGGTTTCAGGCTGGAGACGAACATGAACACCAGCGGGAACAGGAAGAAGACGGCGAGCCCGGCCAGGACCAGGTAGGTCCAGACCCGCCGGCGACGGCGCAGCACGCGCTCGTCCGGATCGCTGTGTCCTTTGTGGATTGTCATGGGTCAGTCCTTGTCCCGGGTCAGGAAGCGCTGGACCAGCGCGACGATGAGCACCAGCACGAAGAACACCAGCGACAGGGCCGAGCCGTAGCCGATCTGCTGCTGGTGATAGCCCATGCGGACGGCGTGGTAGACCAGCGTCGAGGTGGAGTCCACCGGGCCGCCCTGGGTCATCACGTCGATCTGCACGAACAGCCCGAGCGCGGCGATGGTGATGGTGATCAGCACGAACACCCGGGTCGGGCGCAGGCACGGCCAGGTCACGTTGCGGAACTGCTGCCAGGTGCCCGCGCCGTCGATCCGCGCCGCCTCGTACAGTTCCTGCGGGATGGTCTGCAGGCCGGACAGCCAGATCAGCATGTGGAAGCCGACCGCCTGCCAGATCGACAGCACGATGATCGCGGTCAGCGCGGTGCTCGGGTCGTTCAGCCACGCGGTGCCCTGCCAGGCGCCGAAGGTGATGGAGTCGATGAAGGAGTTGATCAGCCCATCCGGCTGGTACATGAACTTCCACAGGATCGACACCACGACGATCGAGGTCACGACCGGGATGAAGAAGATGACCCGGAACGCCACCGCGCCACGGATCTTCCGGTTCACCAGGATGGCCAGCAGCAGCCCGAATCCGGCCTGCACCGGCACGACGACGGCGGCGAAGCAGAACGTGTTCACCAGCGAGCGGAGGAACGCCGGATCGGCGGTGAAGGCGCGGACGAAGTTGTCGAGACCGGTGAAGGTGGTCGGTTCGGGCGAGACCAGCCGGGCGTTGGTGAAGGACAGGACGAAGCCGAGGATCACCGGGACGATCAGGAACGCCAGCAGCAACAGGACCGCCGGGGCGGCCATGGCCCAGCCGGCGCGGCGCTGGGAGCGTAGTTCGAGGCCGGTTTTCCGGCCGGTGACGGGTTTGGGGGCCGCGCTCGCGGCGCGGGTGTCCGGCGAGATGGTCGCCGTCATGGGAGGTGCCTTCCCTCTCGGCCCCGCCCGGCGTCGCCGCCGGGCGGGGGGAGCGACGAGTTGGTGTCGCGCGTTCGAGGTTCGTTGACAGGGGGCCGGGGTTGCGCCCCAATGTGGCGTTGGTTGCGTTGGACGCACCGAACGCCACATTGGGTGCGCCCAACGCACCGAACGCCACATTGGGTGCGCTGGACGCACCGAACGCCACATTGGGGCGCTCGGCCCGACCGTCGAACAACTTGCGACGCTAGAAGCCGTAGCCGTTCTGGGACTTGATGTCGGTGTCGATCGCCTGCACGGCGGTGTCGAGCGCCGGCTTCACGTCGGCGCCGCTCATGATGTCCTTCGCCGCCTTCTCGAAGGTCGAGGAGATCACCGGGTAGCCGGGCGTGGCCGGCCGGGCCAGGGCGAACTTCCGGGACAGCACCGCGAACTGGTGCAGCGGTGCGGTGTCGCCGAAGTACTTCGACGCCGCCGCGGCGGCCGTGGTGCTCGGGATGACCACCTGGCTGTCGGCGAAGGCGGTGAGATATTTGTCCTGGAAGCTGAACTTCAGGTACGCGCGGGCGCCGTCGGCGTTCTTGCAGCCGGCGGAGATCCCCCACTGCCAGGAACCGCCGCCGATCTTCGGGCCGTTGCCGAAGTCCACCGGCGGCAGGATCAGCAGGTCCTCGCCGATGCCCTCGAGTGCGTCCTTGGCGTTCCACACACCGGTGTAGCTCAGGGCGACCTTGTCGTCGATGAAGCGCTGGTTGCCGACCGGGCCCGCGTTGTCCGCCCAGCCGTTCTTGAACACCTGCTGGAACCAGGTGAAGAACTTCACCGCGTCCGGGCCGTTCAGCGCGCCGTCCGCGGATTTCATGGTGGCGCGGTTGATCAGGTCGCCGCCGGTGCTCTGCAACATCGGCGAGTACGCGTACGACCACCACTCGTTCTTGTCGGCGGCGCCCAGGTCGAGCGGCGTGGAATAGCCGTTCGCCTTCAGCTTGGTGACGGCCGCGTCGAACTCCTCGAGCGTCCACGGCTTGTCGACGGCCGGGATCCTGATGGCGTTCTTGTCCAGCACCGACTTCCGCGCGAAGATCGACAGCGCGGCGTCCCAGTAGCCCGCCGAGTAGACGGTGTCCTTGTAGCGGCCGACGGTCGTGGGCAGCAGCGTTTTGATCAGGTCGTCCGGCAGTCCCAGCGGCTGGAGGTAGCCGGCCCAGGCCCAGTTCGGCATCACCGGGCCGTCCATGTCCAGCAGGCAGGGCAGCTTGCGCGCCGCGGCGGCCGCGGTGATCGCGTCGTTGTAGGACCCCTGTGGGAAGTTCTGCTGGACGATCTTGTACTGGGTCTGGGACGCGTTGAAGTCGGAGATGATCCGCTGGTACACCGCCAGCTCACCGGGATTGCCCGCCGAGTGCGTCCACATGGTGATTTCACCGGGACCGCCGGAGGACGAAGAGTCCTGACCCGCGCGGGCGCAGCCGCTCAGCGCGAGCACCGCGGACAGTCCTGCCGCTACCATGATGGGGAGGGATTTGCGTTTCACCGTACAATCTCTCTCTGTTGCGGAGCGCGACCGACCGTCGCCTCCGTGCCGGATGGCAGCGCCAACTGCCAGATGGAATGCAGTGCAGGAAGAGTGCGGTCCGCCGTCGGCCGGTCAGCCGCCGAGCTGGGCCGGCGGCGGCCCCACCGAGGCCCGGCGGATGAGCGGGCACGGCATGAGATACGGCACCGCCGGATCCGCCCGGCGCAGCCCGAGGGCGACCTCCATCGCCCAGCGGCCCATTTCGTAGTGCGGGAGCGCGACCGTCGTCAACGGCGGATCGAGTTCGGCCGCGACCAGTTGCTGGTCGTCGTAGCCGACGACGGACAGGTCACCGGGAACCGAAAGACCCCGGTGGTGCGCGACCGAGTAGGCGCCCATCGCCATGCGGTCGTTGAAGCAGAACATCGCGGTGGGGCGTCGCCCGGCCGGCAGATCCAGCAGCCGCCGGGCCGCTTCCCGCCCACCACCGGCCACCGGCTCGGCGCGGGCGTGCAAGGCGGGATCCGGCTCGATCCCGGCGTCCGCCAGTACCCGCAGATACCCCTCGTACCGCAGCGGCGAGGCGACGAGATCGAACCGCTCTTCGGCGTCCACAAACGCGATCCGGCGGTGCCCGGCGGCCACCAGCTCCCGCACCGCGGCCACCCCGCCCGCCCGTTCGTCCGGGACGACCGCGGCGCGGCCCCCCGCGACCGGCGCGCAGTCGAGCAGGACGGCGTCCTCGGGCAGACCCTCGGGCACCTCCACCACGCGATGCCACATGCTCGCGTAGATCATGGCGTCGACCTGCTGGCCGCTCAACGCGTTCAGCGCCTGGCGCTCGGCGCCGGGATCCTGCTCGGTGTCGACGAGGATCACCAGATGCCCCTGTTCCCGCGCCACGTCGTTGGCCCCGGCCAGCATCCGCCCGGCGAACGGCGTGCTGGCGATGGTGTCCGAGATCAGGCCGACCATGCGGGTCTGCTGGGTCCGCAGGCTTCGCGCCACCGAGTTCGGCTTGTAGCCCACTGCCTCGGCCGCGTCGCGCACACGCTGCTGAGTCTGCGGCGACACGCGCGTCGTGTTCATCCCGTTGAGCACCATCGACACCGTCGCCGTGGACACCCCGGCACGGGCGGCCACGTCGGACATCCGGACCCGGGCCATCGCGCACGTCCTTCCTTGCTCGGCACGTTAATCGATTAACTGGAGGTTACGGGAGTATGCAGCCCGATCGTTCACCCGTCAAGCGCCCGGCCGGCTAAGTGCCGTGCTCTCCGGCGAGTGCCCGATACACCGGCCGGAGCAGCTCGGCGACGTCTTCGCCGCCCGCCGTGATCGCGAACGGCGGGGCCTGGTCCAGTAGCGCGTCGAACGGCGTCCGAGGCCCGTGCAACGGCGGCGCGCCGCCCAGACCCGGGGCCTGACCGCAGGCGAAGAAGGTGTCCATGACTTCGGTCAGAGCCGGGGACCCGTCGTCAGGATCGAGCGGCTCGGCGGAGATGAGCCGGTTCTTCAGCTCCTCGAGCAGCGTTTCGCGGTTCCGGCCGCGCAGCGCGAGGATGGTGAACGGGTCCTCGCCGACCCGCGCCACCAGCGCGGAGAACACGGCGTTCAGGTGGCCGCACGGCACCTCGGCGGCGGGGCAGGTGCAGTCCAGTGACACCTCCCGCGCCGACGACGGGAACAAGGGCAGCCGGAGCGCCTTGAAGATCTGTTCGACGTCGCGGGGCAGTTCGCCGCTGAGCAGCAGAACCGTGACCGACGCTTTCGCGGCGAGGGCATGCGTGATCGCCGCCCAGTCCGCTTTTCCGAACGCCGTCAACCCGATCCGCACCTGGTAGGGCCGGCTGTCCCGCACCTCGGCGTCGACGCGCCCGGCGCCGACCTCCAAGGACACGACACTCCCCTGGCCCTTCGCGGGCAGGAGGACGCCGATCGCCGTCAACGCCCGGATGAACCGGGCCGGCCACCACGGGAGCGGCTCAGTCATCGATCGCTTCCTCCCCCAGCGTGAGCACCCCGCGCAGCGCGTCCGTGGACAGTTCGGTGAGCCAGCTTTCGCCCTCGCCGACGACCATTCCCGCGAGCGCGCGTTTCTGGGTGATCAGGGTGTCGATGCGGTCCTCGATGGTGCCCGGGCAGACGAACTTCCGGACCTGGACGGTGCGTCCCTGTCCGATCCGGAACGCCCGGTCGGTGGCCTGGTTCTCCACCGCCGGGTTCCACCAGCGGTCCAGGTGCAGGACCTGGCTGGCGGCGGTCAGCGTGAGCCCGGAGCCGCCTGCCTTGAGCGAGAGCAAGAGAATCCGCGGCCCGTCACCGGCCTGGAAGCGTTCCACGATCGCGTCTCGCGCCCCTTTCGCCAGGCCGCCGTGCAAAAACGCGACTTCGGCGCCGAGCCGGTCCGCCAGATGGGGCACGAGCATGTGCCCGAATTCGGTGTACTGCGTGAAGCACAGCACCCGATCGCCCGACGCCAGGATTTCCGCCAGAATTTCTTCGAGGCGGATGACCTTGCCGGAGCGGTGCCCGATCGGGGAACCGTCGTGCAGCAGGTGCGCGGGGTGGTTGCAGACCTGCTTGAGTTTCGTGATCGCGGCGAGGATGTTGCCACGGCGCTTGATGCCCTGGCTGTTCTCGATCTTCTTCATCATCTCGTCGACGATCGCGCAGTACAGCGTGCCCTGTTCGCGGGTGAGCCGGTATTCCTGCCGGATTTCGAGCTTTTCCGGCAGCTCGGGAACGATCGCGGGATCCGTCTTCACCCGGCGCAGCAGGTACGGCCGCGTGAGCCGGCGCAGCGCGGCGGCCGCGGCGGTGTCGCCGCTGCGCTCGATCGGGGTGGCGAACCGTTGGCGGAACTCGAACCTACTGCCGAGCAGCCCGGGGTTGAGCAGGTCCAGCACCGACCACAGGTCCGCCAGCCGGTTTTCCACCGGGGTGCCGGTCAGCGCGAGCCGGTGCCCGGCCGTGAACCGCCGCACCGCCTTGGCCGTCGCGGTGTCGGCGTTCTTGATGGCGTGCGCTTCGTCGAGCACCAGACGTCGCCAGGCGACCGCCTCGAGTTCGCCGGCGTCACGGGCGGCGGTGGCGTAGGTCGTGACGACGAGGTCGGCCGCGGCGACCTGCTCGGCGAGCGCGTCCCCGTGCGCGCGGGCGCTGCCGTGGTGGGCGTGGACACGCAGGCCCGGGGCGAAGTTCGCCGCCTCCCGCTGCCACATGCCGACCAGCGACATCGGGCACAGCACCAACGTCGGCCGGCGATCGTCGTCCGCCCGCTCGACGGCCTCGAGCGCCAGCGTCTGGACGGTTTTGCCGAGGCCCATGTCATCGGCCAGGCACGCACCCAGCCCCAGCGCCGACATGAAAGCCAGCCACGCCACACCGCGCTGCTGGTAGGGGCGAAGCGTGGCACGGAACGACGGCGGCAGCTCGACCGGTCGCAGTGTTTGGTGGACCCGCTCGGCCAGGACGTCCCCGACCCAGCCGTCGGCGCTGACGTCGGTGACCGGGAGCGGCGCCTCCCGCGCGAGGTGGACAAGCTCCAGCAGCTCGGCCGCGGTGGGGCGCCGGGCGGGCCGGTGCGGGTCGCGGCGCAGGAACTCGAGACCGGCGCGGAGCCGGTCGGCGTCGACGCTGATCCACCGGCCCCGCAGCCGCACCAGCGGCGTTTTCGCCGCGACAAGCCTGGCCAGTTCCTCCTCGCCGATTTCGTCGTCGCCCACCGCGATCGCCCAGCGGAACCCGCCCAGCTCATCGCGGCCCACCCGGCTGCGGGTGACGACCTGCTCGGCGGGCGTGCTGCGGACCGACAGCCGCAGCCCGAGCCGGCGCCTGCCGTCCCAGGTGGCCGGAAGCTGCACTTCGAACCCGGCCTCGACCAGCCGGGTCGCGCCCGAGGTGAGGAACTGCTCGGCTTCCTCGACAGTCAGGTCGTACTCGGACGGCTGGGTCCCGCGCAACGCCGGCGCCAGCATCGGCTCCACCAGCGCGGCCCGGCCCAGTTCGGCGACGAACAGTCCCTTCGGATCCCTGACCAGCCCGTTCGCCTCGCCCGACCAGATCTGCCCCGCCGACAGCAGCAAGCTCGGATCCGCCGTCGCCCGCAGGAGGAACCGCAGCTGCCACTTGGTCCCGTCGCCGGTCTGATCGTCGGGATCGTCCTCGGCCGGCTGACGCAGGGTGCCGGCTTCGGCCAGCCGGAAACACGCCCGGCCGTCGACGACAGCGGTATCGGCGGCATCGGCGACCTCGTCCCACTTCGCGACGGCGTCGGCCACGACACCGAGCTCGCCCAGCGGCAGCTCGACGCGGGGAAGGCCGCCCTGCAGAGCGGACAGCCACACCCCGGCCGCGCCCCGGCTCCCCCGCAGGTCGACGGGCGGATCCGCCCGCGCCAGCCGGTCACGGACCGCCGCGTCGACGAGGGCGTAGAGGGCATCGGTGGCGAGCGCGCGCGGCGAGGCCCCGGTGAGTGGCGCGATCTGCTCGGCCCGCCCGACCGGTGGCATGGCCGCGACCAGCGCGTCGAACGCGACGAAATCCACGCCCTGCAGCACCGGGCGCCACCGGGCCTCCGCCGCATCGCCTTGGCGGACCAGCGTCGGCAGCACCCGCCCGCGCCGCACCAGATCCGCGGCCAGGCGGGCCACCGCCCGCAGGTAGGTGACCGAAGCGCCGTACGAGGCCGAGTCGTCGAGGTCGTCCAGCTCGGCCGCGTCCACGATCAACGCCGGCACCGACCACGGCCGCAACGCCGGCGCCGGGCCCCGCCGCTTACCGCCCGCCGCCGCCTCGGACGAGGCGAGCGGCCGGTTCGCCCGCGACGGCAGCAGCAACGTCGCCGACGTGGGCTTTCCGGGATGCAGAGCGGTCAACTGCGCGCTGGAGACCGCGAACGGGTGCGGAAGCGCGATCCGCGCCGAACGACTCGACGTGCCGGCCGGGCCGCGGTCGTGCTCCGCCCAGAGCAGCAGACCCCGGCCCGGAGACCACAGAGCGTGCACCAAGGGCAAGGTCTGAGGCTCCTTCGTCCGATCCGGGGTTCCCGCAGATCGTCGCACGACAGGCGCAGAGGTCGCCGACCGAGACCGCTGTCCACAATAGACACTTCGGCTCCCGGCCCGCTTGACCGGCTCGCAAACGACGTGATCGATTCAGACACTTCCTGCTAGCCTGCGTCACGGGACGGCGTCGGCCGGTGCCCTGAGGACGATCCACGAGGAGCTGAGATGACGGCAATCGCCCGTGTTCACGGTCGTGAGGTGCTCGACAGCCGGGGCAACCCGACCGTCGAGGTGGACGTCGTGCTGGCGGACGGCTCGTTCGGCCGGGCCGCCGTCCCGTCGGGCGCCTCGACCGGCACGCGGGAAGCGGTCGAGCTACGCGACGGCGACAAGGCGCGCTACCACGGCAAAGGCGTGCGCAAGGCCGTCACGGCGATCAACACCGAACTCGCGGCCGCGGTCGTCGGGCTGGCCGCCGAAGCGCAGGCCGAAGTCGACGCCGCGCTGATCGCCGTGGACGGGACCGCCAACAAGGCCCGGGTGGGCGCCAACGCGACGCTCGGCATCTCGCTGGCCGTCGCGAAGGCCGCCGCGGCGGCGAACACGCTGCCGCTGTACCGCTACGTCGGCGGGGTCTTCGCCCACCAGCTGCCGATGCCGATGATGAACATCGTCAACGGCGGCGCGCACGCCGACAACCCGATCGACTTCCAGGAGTTCATGATCGGCCCGGTCGGCGCCGAGACCTTCGCCGAAGCCGTGCGGATGGGCTCGGAGGTCTTCCACACCCTGCGCGCGTCGCTGCGGGAAGCCGGGCACAGCACCAACGTCGGCGACGAAGGCGGCTTCGCGCCGAACCTCGCCTCGGCCGACGAAGCCCTCGAGTTCGTGGTCCGCGCGATCGAGCAGAGCGGCTACGTCCCGGGCGAGGACATCGCGCTGCTACTGGACCCGGCCGCGTCGGAGTTCTACACCGACGGCGTCTACGACTACACCGGCGAAGGCCGCAAACGCAGCGTCGAAGAACACGTCGCCTACCTCGCCGAGCTGACGACGCGGTTCCCGATCGTCTCCATCGAAGACGGGCTCGCGCAGGACGACTACGACGGCTGGAAGCAGCTGACCGACCGCATCGGCGACCGGGTGCAGCTGGTCGGCGACGACGTCTTCTGCACCAACGTCGCGCTGCTGCGGGACGGGATCGACCGCGGGATCGCGAACTCGATCCTGGTCAAGGTCAACCAGATCGGCACGCTCACCGAGACGCTGACCACCGTCGACACCGCGCACAAGGCGGGCTACTCGGTCGTGATGTCCCACCGTTCCGGCGAAACCGAGGACACGACGATCGCCGACCTCGCCGTCGCCACCGGCTGCGGCCAGATCAAGACGGGTTCGCTGTCCCGGTCCGACCGCACCGCGAAGTACAACCAGCTCATCCGCATCGAGGAGGAACTGGGCGCCGAGGCCCGGTACGCCGGCCGCGCCACCCTGCGCGGCAGCCGCTGAGATCCGGGCGTCCGGCTCGCCCACGGCGATGGCGGGCGCCCGTCACTCAGGCCGCCGGCGCGGAACTCCCGCCGGTCAGGGCGCGCAGCTCACCGAGCACGCCGGCGGCGATATCGGACAGCGAACGCTCTTCGCCTTCGCGGATCCATTGCGTGAACGCGATCATGAACACCGTGACGCCCGAATCCGCCGCCAGCGTGGCCGCCGGTTCGCCCACCCCCCGCGCGCGAAAGGCTTCGGCGAGCGCGGTGGCGAGGATCGCCAGCTTGTGCAGCTCACGCTCCTGCAACGCGGGATTCCGGTCGATCACCGACTGCCGGGCGCGGGAACGGGACCGGCGCTCATCGGGGAAGAACGCCGCCGCCGACCGCAGCGCGGCGGCGACGACCTCGATCGGGGCCGCGGCCGGCGGCGCGGTGTCCACGCCCTCGACGAACGCCTGGACGAACAGCTGCTGCCCGTGGAAGAGGACCTCGCGCTTGTCGGCGAAGTGGCGGAAGAAGGTGCGCTCGGTCAGGCCGACGGACTGCGCGATCTCCGCGGCGGTCGTCTCTTCGTACCCGCGGGTGGCGAACAGTTCGAGCGCGGCCCGGTGCAGCCGCTCCTGAGTCCCCGGTTCCCAACGCACCATGCGGTCGAGTCTAGGTGATGACAGCGGCTGACTTCGGGCGTAGGGTTGATGTCAGTCACCGACGTCAGTCACTGACATCAGCAGAGGAGTTCATCTCATGCGCGTTTTCGTCACCGGAGCCTCCGGCTGGATCGGCTCCGCCGTCGTCGACGACCTGCTCGCCGCCGGCCACGACGTCACCGGACTGGCCAGGTCCGACGCGTCCGCCGCGGTGCTCCAGGCGAAGGGCGCCCATGTCCGCCGCGGCGACCTCGACGACCTCGACGGCATCCGAGCCGGCGCCGCGGACGCCGACGCCGTCATCCACCTGGCGAACAAGCACGACTTCGCGAACCCGGCCGTCTCGAACGCGGCCGAGCGCGCCGCCGTCCGGACCATCGGCGACGCACTCACGGAAACCGGGCGACCGCTGCTGGTGGCCTCGGGGCTGGCCGCGCTCGTCAAGGGCAGACCCGCGACCGAGGCCGACGCCTCCCCGTTCCACGGTCCCGGCGCACTGCGCGGCGGCAGCGAGAACCTCGCGCTCGAGTTCGCCGGCCGCGGTGTGCACCCGGTGATCCTGCGGTTCTCGCCGACCGTCCACGGCACCGGCGACCACGGGTTCATCGCGATCCTCGCGGCGATCGCCCACGAGAAGGGCGTCTCCGGCTACCCCGGCGACGGGGGCAACCGCTGGCCTGCCGTGCACCGGTCCGACGCGGCCCGCCTCGTCACCCTCGGCCTCGAGAAGGCGCCCGCGGGCAGCCGCCTGCACGCCGTGGCCGAAGAGGGCGTACCGACCCGCGAGATCGCGGAGGCCATCGGCCGCGCGTTCGACCTCCCCGTCGCCTCCATCGCGGCCGAGGACGTCCAGGACCACTACGGGTGGATCGGCCACTTCTTCGCCATGGACCTCTGGGCGACCAGCACGCGGACGCGTGAGCTGCTCGGCTGGACACCCACCGGGCCGGCGCTCATCGAGGACATCGACACCGGCGCGTACGGCACGAGGAGCTAGGCGTCCTTTGTGGACAGCCGGCCGGCGGAACCTCCCCCCGTGGCCGGGTTCTCCGATTCGCGCCGGGTGAGCACCAAGGGAGCGTCCTCGGTGACGGCCACCGTATGCTCGGAGTGGGCCGTGCGCGAGCCGTCCGCCGAGCGGATGGTCCAGCCGTCGTCGTCGTAGACGATCCGGTCGGTCGTGCGGGCGAACCAGGGTTCGAGCGCGAGGGTCAGCCCCGGCCGCAGCTTCAGGCCGCGGCCGGGCCGGCCCTTGTTGGAAATGTGGAGTTCCTCGTGCATGGTGCGGCCGATGCCGTGACCACCGAACTCGGCGTTGACCGGATAGCCGTAGTCACGCGCCACCGCCCAGATCGCCGCCGAGATGTCGCCGAGGCGGTTGCCCGGACGTGCCACTTCGATCGCCGCCTCCAGCGCTTCCTCGGTGGCGCGGATGATCCGCAGGTCCTCCTCGGCGGCGGTCCCGACGATGATCGTGCGCGCCGAGTCGGCCACCCAGCCGTCGACGCTGACCGCGAGGTCCGCGCTGAGCACGTCGCCGTCGCGCAGTGTGTAGTCGTGGGGCAGGCCGTGCAGGACGGCGTCGTTGACGGACAGGCAGATGACGTTGCGGAACGGGCCCTTGCCGAAGGACGGCGCGTAGTCCCAGTAGCACGACTCCGCCCCGCGCCGGTTGATCATGCCGCGCACGTGGTGCTCGAGGTCCAGGAGGTTGACGCCCACGTCGGCGAGCCGGCCGACCTCGGAGAGCACCTCGGCGACGAACCGGCCGGCCACGTGCATGCGTTCGATCTCCGCAGGCGTCTTCAGTTCGATCACGAAAACCTCACGTCACAGAGGGGTATAGTTATACCGGTACCCTAACACTGACCGGTATAGTAATACCAGTCGCCACCGGCTCGCGTCCGGCAGACTGGCCGCCATGAACCCCACCGCTCGCGAATTCGCGCGGTTGCGAGCCGCGCTCGAGTGCCTGCTCCCCGACACCGCGCCGTTCCGACCCGGCGCGACCGAGCACGACCTCGACCGGCTCGCCACCGCGACCGGGCTCGTCCTGCCGGCCGACCTGTGCGCGCTGCTGCGCGCGTCGGCCGGCCAGGACGACCCCGGCCAGCTGGACTGGGAGCGGCCGGGCAGTTAGCTGCGGCAGCGAGCTGTCAAGCCGCCCGATTGGCCCGATTGGCCGGTTTCAGGTGCTCGCCCATAGCTGTGAATGGCACATTGAGGGACATAGAGTCCCTCAATGTGCCATTCACGGCCTTCCGTTGACCGCTTGCGCGGCAGAGGAATCCTTAACCGCTTTCTCTCCCTGGTGGCGCGGCGGTCTATCGTTCCGCCATGTTCGATCGCCTCCGGACCAACACCCGCGCCTCCGCACTGCTGGCGGAGGTGTTCGACTTCGACATCGCCCGCCTCGACCCCGTCGAACCGGTGCGGCTGGCCTCGGGCGGCGAGCTCCGCGCGGTCGCCGGTGACGCCTCGGGCGGCACGTTCTTCGTGTGCGACAACGGCCCTGTGCTCTATGCCGACTCCGAAGGCACGGCCGGGATCGTCGCCGCCGACCTGGACTCCGTGCTTCGCCTGGTCGTCGGGGTGCCGACCTGGCAGGACGTCGTGGCGCACGTGCCCGACCTCGACGCGATGCGCGCCGCCTTCGAATTCTCCTACGCCGAGATGAAGGAGCACGAGCCGCGGATCGACCAGCTCTGCTCCGAAGCCGCCACGGAGCTGGAGTTCGACCAGGTCGCCGTCGAGGAACTGCTCATGTCGCTGAACACGTGCCTGACCGAGCTGTCGCCCGATTATGTGCTGCTCAACGAAAACGGCGACGAATACGACACTCTGTGACCCAGGCCGGCGAGGCGGCCCCCGAGAACCTGCCGACGGTGAGCGGCGACCGGCCGCGGCGGTGGTTGTTCGCGTTCGCGGTGGTCGTGCTGCTCGCCGAGATGGCGGTCGCGATGGTCGTGACGGCGGTGGAACAGACCCCGGCCATCGACGAACCCGTGTACGTGGGCACGGCGGTGGTCTACCTGGAACAGCACAGCCTGCGGTACAACCCGGAGCACCCGCCGCTGGGCAAGCTGATCGTCGCGTCCGGGCTCGCCTTCGCCGATGTGCGCCTCGACCCCGCCTTCGCCGGCGACCAAACCGAGCTCGGCCGGCACGTGCTGTACGAATCGGGCCATGACCCGGGACGGCTGATGCTGCTGGCGCGGCTGCCGATGATCGTGCTCACGCTGCTGTTCGGGCTGGTCGTCTTCATGTTCGCCCGTGATCTGGCCGGTCCCGCCGGCGGGCTGGTGGCGCTCGCCCTGTACGCGTTTTCCCCCGATGTCATCGCGCACGGGTCGCTGGCCTCGCTCGACGTGCCGGTGGCCGGTTTCCTGCTGACGTCGGCCTGGCTGCTGTGGCGGGCCCGGCGCCACCCCGTCCGTTATCTTCCCCTGGCGGGCCTCGCGCTGGGCGCGGCCCTGGCCACGAAGGTGACCGCCCTTGCCGCGGTCCCCGTGCTGCTGCTCCTGGTCGTGGCGTCCGTCTGGTGCGCCCCCGGCGATGGTCCACGAAGGACGGTCCGGCGCCTCGGGCTCGGCGCGGTGGCGGCCGTCGCGGTGGCGTTGGTCGCGGTCGCCGTGGTGTGGGCCTCCTACCTCGTCGTGGATCCGGGACTGCGCTGGGAAACCCCGCCGGATCTGCCGGCGGTCCACGGCCTGCGCGCGCTCGCCGACCGGCTGCCGTTCCCCCGGCCCTACCGGGACGGGATGCGCGTCCAGTTCGGCTTCGAGGACCAGGTGTGGAGCGGTTTCCTGCTGGGAAGGCACTACTTCGGTTCGCTGTGGTACTACCTGCCGGCCGCGCTGCTGGTGAAGACGCCGCTGGGCGCGCTGGCGCTCTGGACGGCCGGGGCCGTCGCGCTGGTGTCGGTCCCCCGGCTGCGGCCGGCGGCACCCTACGTCCTCGTTCCCACGGCCGTGCTGCTGGCCGCGGCCATGACCGGCCACCGCGACCTCGGCGTCCGGTACGCGATCTTCGTCCCGCTGTTCCTGGCGGTCGCGGCGGCCGGTGTGGTCGCGCTACGCCGGCGATGGGCGCACATCGCGGTGGCGGTCCTGGTCGCCGTCACCGCGATCAGCTCACTGCGGACGTTCCCGTACTACCTGCCGTATTCCAACGAGGCGTTCGGCGGACCGGCGAAGACCCATCTGCGCCTGCACGACTCGAACGTCGACTGGGGCCAGGACCTGGGCCGGCTGGCGGACCGCCTGCGGCAGCGTTACCCGGGCGAGCGGATCTGGCTCGTCTACAAGGGCAGCGGCCTGCCGTCCTTCTACGGCATCGACGCCGCCGACCCGCTCACTGTGTCCCCGGAGCAGGTGCGAGGGCTGCTCGTCGTGTCGGATTCCGCCATCGCCAAGGCCGACGACCGCCTGGCGGCGCTGATCGGCGGCGGCACGCCGATCGACGAGGTCGGCCACTCCATCACGATCTACCGCCGCCCCTAGCTCAGCGGGACTTCGCCCGCAGGTGGAGCCGCTCCCCCTGCTTGCCGAACAGGCTGAGGATCTCCGCCGGCCGGCCGTCGACCGCGCCGAACCAGTGGGGCAACCGGGTGTCGAACTCCGCCGCCTCGCCCGGGCCCAGTGTCATGTCACGGTCGGCCAGGATCAGGCGCAACCGGCCCGACAGGACGTACAGCCACTCGTAACCCTCGTGCACCTGGGGGTCCGGCTCGCCCGTTTCCGGTTCCAGGATCATCTTGAACGCCTGGGGCGCGCCCGGCTGGCGGGTCAGCGGGAGCACCGTCATCGCCGCGCCGTTGTGGCGCGGGATGCGGCGCGCGGTCAGCCGGACCCGGGGGTCGCCGACCTCCGGGGCACCGACCAGCTCGTCCAGCGGGACCTGGTGGGCCTGCGCGATCGGCAGCAGCAGCTCCAGGCTCGGCTTGCGCTGGCCGGACTCCAGCCGGGACAGCGTGCTCTTCGAAATGCCCGTCGCCGCCGAGAGGTCGGCCAGGGTGACCCGCCGCTGCGTGCGGACCCGCTTGAGCCGGGGGCCGACCTCGGCCAGGGCCTGGGTGATCGCGTCCGTCATGCCTCCAGCAAACCCGCTCGTCCCGGAAACGGCAACATTAGTTGTCGGATTCGCGAAGCCGGGTTCATGGTGGCGGCATGACCGAAAACAGCTATGACGTCCTGGTGGTGGGTGGCGGCGCGGCGGGCCTCAGCGCCGCCCTGATGCTGGGCCGGGCGCGACGGCGCGTCGCGGTCGTCGACGGCGGCGCGCCCCGCAACGCCCCCGCCGCGCACATGCACGGCTTCCTCTCCCGCGACGGCCTGCCGCCGTCCGAACTGCTCAAGGCCGGCCGCGAAGAGCTCGACGGCTACGGCGTCGAGATCCTCGAAGACCAGGTGACCCGGCTCGACCCGGGCTTCACGGCGGGGCTCGCGAGCGGCCGGGAGCTGACCGCCCGGCGCGTCCTCGTCGCCACCGGCGTCCACGACGACCTGCCGGACCTCCCCGGCCTGCGGGAGAGCTGGGGCACCGACGCGGTGACCTGCCCCTACTGTCACGGCTACGAGGTCCGCGACCAGCCGCTCGGCGTGCTCGGCACCGAACCGTTGAGCGTCGAGCACGCGCTGCTGGTCCGCCAGTGGTCGCCGGACGTCGTGTACTTCGCGCACACGGCGCCTCCGTCCGAAGAGGACCGTGAGCGGCTCGACGCGCGCGGGATCCGCGTCGTCGACGGCGTCGTGACGGCCCTGCGGCGGGAAGACGGCCGCCTCACCGGTCTCGAACTCGGCGGCCGGTTCGTGCCGCGTGTGGCGCTGTTCGTCCGCACCCGCACGGTCCCGCACGACGAGCTGCTGCGCGGGCTCGGCTACGAAGAGGGTGCCGTCGACCCCTCCGGGAAGACCACCGTGCCGGGGGTGTGGGCGGCCGGGAACGTCGTCGACGCGCGGGCGACCGTGATCATCGCCGCGGCCCAGGGCGCGGCCGCCGCGGGCGCGCTGAACCACGACCTCGTCACCGAGGACGTCCGGCGGGCGGTCGACGCGTTCGGCGGCTTCTCCCCCACGGCGGAACGCGCCGCCGCCGGGAGCCGTGCCTGACGTCCTGGTGTTCGAGCTCCCCGCGTGCCAGGCTCGGCGGATGCGTCCGACGCTGTACGAATTCGCCGGCGGCGACCCCGCGTTCCTCGCGCTGGCCGCCGCCCACCACGAGCGCTGCCTGGCCGACCCGGAGCTGAACCACCCGTTCTCGCACCCGGGCCAGCACCCGCTGCACGTCGAGCGGCTGGCCTGGTACTGGGCCGAGGTCATGGGCGGACCGCCGCGGTTCTCCGCCGAATGCGGCGACCACTCGGCGATGCTCAAGCTGCACGCCGGCAACGGCGACATGGGCGACCTCGGCCGGCGGTTCGTGACGTGCTTCGTGCGGGCCGCGGACGACGCCGGCCTGCCCGCCGATCCCGGGTTCCGCGCCGCGCTGCGGGCCTACATGGAGTGGGCGGTGGCCGAGGTGCTCGCCTTCCCGGGCCCCGCCGAGGACGTCCCCGCCGGGCTGCCGATGCCGCACTGGTCGTGGAACGGTTTGCAGCCGGTGTAACGACGGGGACGGCCGCCGCGTCTTGCAGGCTACGACCGGGCGGGGAGGTCCGTCGCAGAGTCCGGTCCGGGCAGGTTCCCCCCGCCTGCCCGGACCGGACTCGTCCACGACGTCCGAAACCCGCCTGCGCCGCTCCCCCGGCCGGGCCAGACTGGACGTCATGCTCCTCGACCGCTATCTGCTCGCCGGCAAGGGTTTCGAGCGTCACGTCCGCGCGGTCCCGCCCGGCGGCTGGGACGCGCCGACCCCGTGCGCCGAGTGGGACGTGCGGGCGCTGGTGAACCACATGACCCGCGGCAACCTCAGCTACGCCGGCCTCCTCCGCGGCGCCACCCGCGACGAGTTCCTGGCCGCCCGCGACACCGACGCCCTCGGCGACGACCCCCTCACGGCGTTCACCGCGTCGGTGCGGGCCTGCGCCGGCGCGTTCGCCGAAGAAGGCGCGCCGGACCGGGTGGTCGACTACCCGCTGGGCAAGCTGACCGGACGGCGGGCGCTGGCCCTCCGCACCGCCGACAGCACCGTGCACACCTGGGACCTCGCCCGCGCTCTCGGCGCCGACGACACCCTCGACGCCGGTCTCGTCGCGTGGATCGACGAGAGCTACGACGAAATCTTCGCGGGGCTGGCGCTGAACTCGCGGTTCTTCGCCGACCCGCCACCCGGCGCGCCCCGCACGACCCGCCAGGACCGGCTGCTCACGCGGTTCGGCCGCGATCCTCGTCCGGCCGGCAGCCCAGCCGCGAGGCCAGCTCGGTGAGCGCCTCCCCCAGCGGCCGGTCGACCCGCACCGTCGCGTACCGGTCGCCGCGCGTTTCGCCGTGGTTGACGATCACCACCGGCTTGCCCGCGGCCGCCGCGTGGCGGACGAAGCGGAGGCCGGACATCACGGTCAGGGACGAGCCGAGCACCAGCAGCGCGTCGGCGTCGTCGACGATCCGGTAGCACTGCTCGACGCGCGGCCGCGGCACGTTCTCACCGAAGAACACGACGTCCGGCTTGAGCACCCCGGACACGCAGTCGGCGCACGGCACCGGGGTGAACCGGCGCACGACGTCCTCGGGCAGCTCGACGTCGCCGTCCGGGTTGATCCGGGTGGCCGAACCCCCGAAGCCGGGGTTCGCCGCCCGCAGCCGCCGGTCCAGCTCCGCGCGCGGGCTCGTGCGGCGGCAGTCCAGGCAGAGGACGCGGTCGAGGCTGCCGTGCAGTTCGATCGCGTCCGCGGTGCCCGCCGCCTGGTGCAGGCCGTCGACGTTCTGCGTGATCACCCCGGAGACAAACCCGCCGGCACGCAGCGCGGCCACCGCGCGGTGGCCGTCGTTGGGGTCGGCGCGGGCGATCGTGCGCCAGCCGAGGTGGCTGCGCGCCCAGTACCGCTGCCGCCCTTCGGCGCTGGTGACGAACTCGTCGTACGTCATCGGCGTGTGCCGGCGCAGGCTGCCGGTCTCGCCGCGGTAGTCGGGGATCCCGGACTCGGTGGACAGCCCGGCGCCGCTCAGCACGGCGACCCGGCCGCGCGCGACGACTCCGGTCAGCTCGTCGAGGCCGGCGGTCCGCGGCAGCGGCGCCTCCGCCGACGTCCAGGTCAGGGTGGGTCGGGTCCGCACCACGCCAGGGTACGTGGGCCGGGATCTTCTCGAACCAGTGATCGGCCGCGGAGAGCGGTGTGTCACCCCTTGTAACGGACGCCCGCGCGGTGTACGACTTCCCGGTGTCCGGAGTGCCTGGTGAAGGGAACCGCGTGAGCTGGCAGTTCGGGCCGTACCGCGTCGAGTCGCTGATCGCCCGCGGCGGCATGGGCGAGGTCCTGCGCGCCTACGACACCCGCCACGACCGCGCCGTGGCCCTGAAGCTGCTCGCCCCGGAATTCGCCGCCGACCACGAGTTCCAGGAACGATTCCGGCGGGAGGCGCACGCGGTCGCGCGGCTGCGCGAGCCGCACGTGATCCCGATCCACGCCTACGGCGAGATCGACGGACGGCTTTACCTCGACATGCGCCTGGTCGACGGCGACGACCTCGGCCATCGGCTGGCCACGGGCGGCGCACTGGCCCCCGCCGAAGCGGTCGACGTCACCGGGCAGGTCGCCCAGGCGCTCGCCGCCGCGCACGCCGAAGGCCTGGTGCACCGGGACGTCAAGCCGTCGAACGTGCTCGTCGGCGCGACCGGGTTCGCCTATCTCGTGGACTTCGGCATCGCCCGCACGGCCGGGCCCGGCACGGAACTCACCGCGACCGGCGGCGCCGTCGGCACGCTCGACTACATGGCGCCGGAGCGCTTCACGGACGCGCCCACCGACCACCGCGTCGACGTCTATTCGCTGGCCTGCGTGCTGCACCAGTGCCTGACCGGCAGCAAGCCGTTCGCGGCGACGACGGCCGCGTCGCTGATCGGCGCCCACCTGCACCAGCCGCCGCCCCGGCCGAGCGACCTGCGGCCCGGTCTGCCCGCGGCGTTCGACGTCGTCATCGCCCAGGGCATGGCGAAGGATCCCGCCGCGCGGTTCGGCAGTGTCACGGAACTGGCGGCCGCCGCGCGGGCCGCGCTCGGCGGTACCGTCCCGGTCCACGCCGCCGCTCCCCCGACCCGCCAGGCCACCCGGGTGGCGCCCGTGACCGAGCCGCGGCGGGCTTCGAAGGCGCCGTGGCTGGTCGCCGCGGTCGCGCTGCTCGCTCTCGTGGCCGTCGCCGGATGGTTCACGATCTTCAAGCCCACGTCGCGGGCCGGGACGACGCCCAGCGCGACACCGCCCTCGACGTCAGCGACACCGTCGACCACGCCGCCGTCGGCCACGCCACCGGTGACGGCCACGCCGGTCACGACCACCCAGGTGACCGTCCGGACGTCGGTCGCCACCAGCGCCCCGGCCGGCGCCGATCTCGGGCTCGCGACCGCGATGAGCACCCCCGCCTGCGACGGGTCCTTCGTCGTGATCCTCGGCTCCGCGGTCACCCCGGCCCGCTACCGCGCCGACGTCCAGCGGTTCCTCGACGCCCACCCCGGCGCGGACTACCTGCACGCGCCGACCACCGGCTGCGGCTCGCTGCGGCAGCAGCTGAACGGCGCCGACATCTATGCCGTCTACAGTGGACCGTTCGCCACCAAGGATTCCGCGTGCGCGCGGCGCGGCGGCGGCGCTTACGTCAAGCGGCTCGACAACACGACTCCGCCGACGCAGGCGATCACCTGCTGAGCCCGTCCCAGACCGAGTCCGCGTCCACAAAGGACTCCAGCAGCCCGGTCAGCCGGCTGTCCCCGCGGCCGTTCAGGTCGTCGGAGGCGATCCGCCTGGCCACGCCGGCGAGGAAGTCGGCGATCTGCACCCGGGCGTCGGACCGGGAGTCGACGAAGCGCACGTCCGCCAGCCGGTGGCCGAGGGTGGCCTTGAGCTGCAGCACGCGCTCCGCGGTCAGGGCGAGCTGCTCGTCGTGCACCAGTGCGACCGGGGTGCCGTCCGCGCTCCAGTGCCGGACCGTGTGGATCACCGCGGGCACCAGCGGATCCAGCACCGGCACCAGACCCGGTTCGCTCGCCAGCCGGGCCCGGTAGGCGGCCACGCGCTCCGCGCCGCCGCGGAACAGCCCGAGGATCTCGCCGGCTTCGCCGGGGGTCGCGGCGAGGTCGCCGACGAGCGCGAAGAACTCTTCCGGCGACGTCGTCACGCCGCGCCGGGGCTTGAGCCGCAGCACGCTGGTGAACGCGGCCAAGAAGAACGCCCAGCGGGCGGCGCCGAAGGCGGCCGGGCCCGCGCGGTGGAGGGTGCGGGCCATGGCGTCCGTGCCGTCGTCGGCCAGCAGCGTGACCGCGGCCCGCACGGCGAAGAACGTCTTGTCGGTCAGGTGCACGTGCCCGCGGCCGGCGAGCGGGCCGGCCGGGTCGAGCAGCCACTCGAGCACCGCGCGGTTCTTCTCGCGGAGCAGGTGGTTGGCCTTGTACTCCTCGGCGGGCGAGCCGATGCGGTCACGGATCTCGCGTACGCAGGCACGCGCGTGCTCCGGCGACAGCCGCACACCGGCGTGGGCGAAGACGTCCGTTTCGCCGCCGAGCAGGTTCTCGCCCTCCGAGCCCGACTCGTCGCAGGCGATCTCGACCGGGCTCACCCGCCCGATCGTGCCAGATCGGCGCGGCGCGCGGCGACCGGATTACCGGCCGCGGCGGCCGGCCTGACGACACATCACCGCTAGGCCAGGGTGATCTTGCCGCCCGCGACGGTGATCGTCTTCTTCGCCAGCGGTTGCGCCGCCGGGCCGTTCGCCACCGAGCCGTCGGCGATCTTGAACTTGCTGCCGTGGCAGGGGCAGTTGATGGTGCCGTCGGCGACCGAGTCGACCGTGCAGCCCTGGTGGGTGCAGATCGCCGAGAAGGCCGCGAAAGTCCCCGCCGCCGGCTGGGTGACGACCACCTGCTTGTCGGCGAACACCTTCCCGCCGCCGACCGGCACGTCGCCGGCCGCGCCGAGCTCGGTTCCGCCGCCGGCCGGCGGCGGCGCCGCGGACGTCGCGCCCGAGTTGCCGCCGTAGGTGCTGCAGCCGGCCACCACCCCGGCGCCCAGGACCGCCAGCGCCGTCCGGCGCGCCAGCACCGGGTCCGTGTCGTCGTCGCGCACGATCGTCCTCTCCGCTAAAAAGTCAGGCCGGATCGGGTGAAGAACCACAGCGACGCGCTCAGCCACAACCCGACCAGCGCGGTGAAGACCAGGCCGCCGACGACCGGGAGCGACCAGCCGGGCGCGCCGTCCTTCCGCAGCAACAGCATCTTCGCGACGAACACGCCGTAGAAGAAACACCCGAGCAGGGAGTGCAGGAGGACGCGCGTGTCGAACGACTGGAACCCGAGCGCGTAGAGGCAGTGCAGCGCCACCGGGATCGACACCAGGAAGGCCAGCCGTCCCGACCAGCGGTGCACCGGGGCGACCCACGCGGGCGCGCCGCCGCCGAGCTTGCCGTACATCGCCAGCGCGGAGACCAGCTGCGCCAGGGCCAGCACGACGACGACCGTCGCGAGCCACGCCTTCACCGACTGGGCGCTGGAGAACCCGGCGACGTTCACCGCGACCCCGGTCGGCGTGTGCAGGCTGCCGTAGACGCCCAGCACGACCGAGACGACGGCGCCGACGGCCAGCGGCACGAGGAGTGCGGCCGCCGCGCGGTTGCCCGCGGGGGCGGTCATCAGAAGTCACCGCTTCCGGCGAGGCCGCTGACCGGCTCGGCGGTCACCGGGGCGCCGTCGACGGTCGCGGTGCCGGCGGCCGGGTCGAGCACCGGGGCCGGCGACGAGTCCTCGTCCGTCGTGAGGACGCCGACCTGGCTGCCGTCGGGCTGCACGATCCACCCGACCTTCCCCGCCTTGCCCCGCACCTTCGGCGCCGCCCGGTAGAGGCCGGCGGGCTTCTTCGCCACCGGCGCGGTGAACTGCCACGTCCTGCCCAGCGCCGTGACCGTCCCGGTGACCGCGGTGGCGTCGAAGCTGCCGGTCAGCGTGGCGTTCTTGGCGTCCTTGAGGTCCAGCTTGCCGCCGGCCGTGGCGCCCTGCAGCCAGGCTTCGACCTTCTTGCCGTCGCAGACGTACGCGATCGCGTGGCCGTCGCGCACCGACACCGCGACCGACGCGCCGCCACCGACGACCCGCCCGGCGTAGTCCGCCCGCGCGGGCGCTTCGGGCTTCGGCGCTTCCGAAAGCGCCACTGTCGTGGGCGGCGCCGGCGCGGCGCTCGGAGTGCTCCCGGCGCTCGCGGTCCCGGCGACCGGCGCGACGCCGGTCCCGGTCGCCAGGTTGACGATTCCGATCCCGCCGGCGAGGACGACACCGGCGAGCAACGTGAACAACGGCCCCGGACGTTTCATGGTCTTCCCCGCATCTGCCGACCCACCACCGTGCCCGTGACACGGAGGCGGCTCAACGCTACGCGCCGAAAAGAGGTATCGCTTAGCCCCTGTAACCGGTTGACTGGCGGCATGCTGCCCTGGGACGGAGAACTCGCCGGCCGGCTCGACCGGCACACCTTCGACTCCGCGCTGCTGCGCGGCAATCCGCTCGGCGACCCGCACGAGCGGCCGCTGTGGGTGTACGTCCCGCCCGGCTACGACGACGGCGACGAGCGGTACCCGGCGGTGTACGTGATCCAGGGCTACACCGGGCACCTGACGATGTGGGCCAACCGGACGCCGTTCCGGCAGCCGTTCGTGGAGACCGCCGACGCCGTCTTCGCCGACGGCGCGCCGGGCTGCGTCGTGGTGTACGTCGACGCGTGGACCGCGTACGGCGGCTCGCAGTTCGTCGACTCGCCCGGCACGGGCCGCTACCACTCGTACCTGTGCGACGAGATCGTGCCGTGGGTCGACGCGCACTACCGCACCCTCCCCGACCGCGCGTCCCGCGCGATCACCGGCAAGTCGTCGGGCGGGTTCGGCGCGATGATCACGCCGATGCTGCGGCCCGACCTGTTCGGCGCGCTGGCGACGCACGCGGGTGACTCGCTGTACGAGCTGAGCTACGTCCCCGACTTCGGCAAGGCGGTCCGCGCCCTGCGGGCCTACGACCAGGACATCCAGGCGTGGTGGGCGGACTTCCGCTCGCGCCCGGCGTTCACCAAGCCCGAGGACTCGAACCTGCTGATGATGCTCGGTGTCTCGGCGTGCTTCTCGGCCGCCGGCGACGGGACGCCGGAGCTGCCGTTCGACCCGGCGTCCGGCGTGCTGCGGCCGGAGCAGTGGCAGCGCTGGCTCGACTGGGACCCGGTCCGGATGGTGGCCGGCCACGCGGAGGCGGTCCGGTCGCTGCGCGCGGTGTGGATCGACGCGGGCACGAGCGACGAGTGGTTCCTCGACCTCGGCGCGGAAGCGTTCCGGGCGGAGGTGGCGAAGGCGGGCCTGCCGGACGACCGGGTCCACTTCGAGCTGTTCGACGCAGGCCATGGCGGGATCGACTACCGCTACCCGCTTTCCCTGGCCTGGCTGGCAGAGCGGCTGGCCCGCTGAACCCGGCTCACCGGGGGCGCTGATCCAGTCGACGGGGGTGTTCCTCCGCCACGTCCGGAGCCGGCTTGCCCTGCTGCCGGAGGTACCGGGCGAGACGGTTGAAGTTCGCCGGATGATAGTCCGCCGACTGCGGGTTGGCGTTGAACCGCAGGCGGAATCCCGGCTTCTCCCCGTTCTCGTCGGTCAGCCGGGGGTCGTCGCAGGTCAGGTGGATCGACTGGGTCTTCTCGTCGTACCAGACGTTGACCGGGTGCCGGTCGTCGCCCAAGGTCACGTAGTTCGCGGTGGTCATGGTTTTCCGACGATCGGAGTCGCGCTTTCGTTACAGCCGCTAGGCTCGGCCCATGGTCACCGAGCACGATCTGGCTCTGCCCGGCGGACGCGTCCTGCACGTTTACGACACCGGCGGCCCCGCCCGGCTCACCGTCTTCTGGCACCACGGCACGCCCAACACCGGCGCGCCGCCCGGGCCGTTGCTGCCGCTCGCCGAGGAGCTCGGCGTGCGCTGGGTGTCCTTCGACCGGCCCGGCTACGGCACCTCCACGCCACTGCCGGGGCGGACTGTCGCGAGCATCGCCGAGTGCGTGACCGCGGTCGCCGACGCGCTCGGGATCGGCGAGTTCGCCCTCATGGGGCACTCCGGCGGCAGCTCGCCCGCCCTCGCCACCGCGGCGCTGCTGCCCGGCCGCGTCGTCGCCGTCGCGAGCCTCGCCGCGGTCGCGCCGTTCGACGCCGAGGGGCTCGACTGGTTCGGCGGCATGGCCACCGCGACCGCGGCCGCCCTGCGCGCGGCCACCGAAGGCCGGGCGGCCAAGGAGAAGTACGAGGCCGCCGCCGAGTTCGATCCGGACGTCTTCACCGCCGCCGACTTCGTGGCGCTGAAGGGATCGTGGTCGTGGCTGGACGAAGTCGTCCGGGCGGCGCTCGCGGGCGGGCCCGGCGGCCTGATCGACGACGACCTCGCCGCCGTCACGCCGTGGGGCTGCGACCCGGCGTCGATCACCGCGCCCGTCCTGCTGGTGCACGGCGAGGACGACCGGATGATCCCGGCGACGCACAGCGCGTGGCTCGCCGGGCGCTGCCCGGACGCGGAACTCCGCGTCACTCCCGGCGACGGCCACCTGTCCGTGCTGAACCACGCCGCCGACGCCCTCGGCTGGCTCGCGGATCACCGCAACGCCAGCGAAGCCACCACCGGCGCCACGTAGATCAGCGGGAAGGCCAGGTGCGCGTACGACCGCGCCCGGGCCACCGTGACGAGCGCGCCGGTGAAGTACAGCACCAGGCCGATCGCCGCCGCGACGCCGATCGGCGCCACGAACAGGCCGGCGACCAGACCCACCGCACCGGCCGCCTTGGCGGCGCCGAGCCACGGCCACCACGACTCGGGCACGCCGTACTCGGTGATCGGCTCGACGACCCACTTCGCCCGGGTGAAGACCGAGACGGCCGAGAAGCCGACGAAGGCGGCGGCGAAAAGGGTGACGATCAGGTACGCGGTGGACATCGGAACTCCTCGCGGGAACCGCGGACGCCGGGGTTCCGGGTCCGTCACCCCCTCGACTCCGCGGTCCGGACCGATGTGACAACCCCGGCCGTGACGGCAGTCACCACCACGGCGAGGGCGTTTCTCCCCTCCCCCCGGGTCGCTTCGAGTGGTCAGCTGGACCGATGATCGTGCTGCGGCTCATCGGGACCGTCCTGTGGTTCGCGATCCCGGCCGGGCTCCTCACCTACGCGATCCACGACCTGACCGTGCGGGACGCGCCGACCTACGACATCGAGGGCACGGTCGTCGCCCATCGGCAGGCGTACCACCCGGCCGGCGGACCGGACACCACGTCGTCCACGACCTACTACATCACCGTCCGCAGTGACGGCGAGGCGGACTTCGAGTTCGGCGACACCCAGCAGTCGCTCGACACCGAACCGGGCACGCCGGTGGTGGTCGAGGTCTCGAAGGTGACCGACAAGATCGTCCTGGTGCACAAGGGCGGCACCATCGTCGACCTTCGCCTGGCATTCGGCGACGTCGTCTGGATGATCGTGTTCGGCGGGCTCGGCGCCCTCATCGCGATCGTGCGCGAGCTCGTGCTCGAGGACTACGACATCCCGCGCTGGGCCGGGCTCATTCTCGGGGCCTTGTCCGCGGGTGGCGGCGTGTACCTCGTGCTGCGGCTGATCGCGTAGGTCAGAGCGCGAGCCGCACGACGATCTCGCCGTCGTCGATCTCGCCCGTCGGCCGGAACCCGTACTTCCGGTAGAACGGCCCCGGCCCGTCGTCGTCCGGCTGGTGACTCGTGAGCAGTTCGCCGGCGCCGTCCGCCCGCACCAGCGCGACGACCTCGTCGAGGACCGCTCGGCCGAACCCGCGGCCCTGGTACCGCCGGTCGATGAGCAGCCGCCACAGGTAGTAGGGCCCGAGGATGCCGGGACGGCCGGGCGGGACGTTCCAGCTGAGCATCACGAAGCCAACCGGCTCGTCCCCCGCGTAGACGGCCCGGTACCAGGGCTCGCCCTCGGGCGTCGTCGCGGCGTCCGCCAAGGACCGGGCCACCGAGGCGACGAACCGCTCCTGATCCGGGTCCACGCGCAGGGCGCACACGGCTTCGCGGTTCCCGGCGGTGATCTCGACGAGCCGCACGGGCGGCGTCACGACGACTCCGCCGGCGCCGGGACGCGTACCTCGTCCGGCGTCCGGTCCGGGCGCAGACCACGCCACGACGTGTGGCGCAGCCGCAGGTCCGGCGTCATGCGGCGGTAGACGACCTCGCCGACCAGTTCCGGCTCGACCCAGTGGGCGCCGCGGGCGCGGTCGCGTGGCACCTCGGACGCGAACGGGCTCGCCGGGCGGGCCAGCGGCGCGAGCACGGCACGGAGGTGGTCGAGCGCGTCGTCGGTGAATCCGGTGCCGACGTCGCCGAGGTAGACCAGCGCGCCTTCGTCGTCGTACGCGCCGAGCAGGAGCGCGCCGAGCGTGTCCGCGCGGCGGCCGGCGCCGATGCGCCAGCCGCCGACGACCACCTCGCGCGTCCGCGTCAACGCGCGTTTCGTCCACAACGGCGAACGGGCGCCGGGCAGGTACGGCGCGTCCAGGCGCTTCGCGACGACGCCCTCGATGCCGTGCGCGGCCGCCGTCTCCAGCAGCTGGGCCGGCGCGATGTCGGCGCGGGTGTACCAGGGCGGCACGACGATCCGGCCGTCGGCGGGCCGGAGCAGCTCCGCGAGCAGCTCGCGGCGCTGCTCGTACGGCCGGGCCAGCAGCGGCTCGCTGCCGATCCGCAGCACGTCGAAGGCGAAGTAGACGACCGGGACCTCGGCGCGCAGCTTCGCCGTCGGCTCTTGCCGGGCGCGGCGCTGCAGCAGCTCGAACTCCGGCCGGCCGGCCGCGTTCAGCGCGACGACCTCGCCGTCGAGCACCGCCGCCCGGCCGCCGAGCGCGGGCCCGAAGACGGTCCCCAGCTCGGGGTAGCGGTGGGTGTGGTCGCTGCCGCTGCGGCTGGTGATCCGGGTTTCGCCGGTGTCCGCGACCCGGGCACAGCCGCGGAAACCATCCCACTTCCACTCGTAGCCGTGCCGGTCGTCGTCCGGGAGCGGCCCGTCCACCGCCAGCATCGGCGCCACCGCGTCCGGCACGCTCTCCGCCATCCCCACCTCCCCTGCAGCTCGTCCAGTCTGGCCGATCGGCGGACGGCGGGGTCACCCGGCCGGCAGCAACGGCAGGAGCTCCTGATGACTGCCCGCCCGGCGCAGCACGGGCGAGCCGGGCCCGTCCGGCGCCAAGTCGCCCGCCCGCAACGCGGCCTGGAACCCCACGAGCACACGCGGCGGCGGCAGGATGTCGGCCCCGCCCAGGTAGGCCAGCACGATCATCTCCTCCCCGCACGCCGCCTCGACCGCGACGGCCCAGCCGTGCACCTCGTCCCAGAGCAGCGCGACGTCGCGCTCGGGGAACCGGCGCAGCCGCCAGTCCACCGCGATGTAGGCCGAGACCGGGACGTCCACGTCCACGGTGCAGGACTCGAAGCCGAAGCCCAGCGCGCGGGCCACCTCGCCCAGATACGCGCGCAGGCCGCGCTGGAACCAGAACTCGAGATCGGTGTCGATCAGGCCGGACACCCGTTTCCTTTCTTCGCACCGGAATCCGGCCGGGCACCCTGCCCGGCCGGTGAAACCGCGGATCGGCCGGGCACACCGGATCGATCCCCGCCGTCTTCAGCGCCGTTTCCGCGCATTCGACAGGAATGGCGACGGTCGCGAGATCGATGTCTTCCACCACCGCGACGACCGCACGCCGGTCGCCGCCGGCTCCGGCGGCTCCCGCTGACGGTTACGCGTAGACCGTACCCACCCCGTCCAGCTTGCCGCACAACGGAAACCGTCCCGGCCGGGCGAGCTGTGCACCGACACGGCCGTCTGCACGTGCAGGGGTCCACTGAGGACGATCAAGTCACCCTGGTCGGGCCGGGGTTCCGGCAATTCCCGCGGAAACGGTCGCCGGCAAGGCGGGAACGCGGCGGGATTCGCGGCGGAATCGCGATTTCCGAAATTCAGCCGAACGCAGGAATGGGGACGCGGGTGCGCGCCAGATCGGCGAAGAGGTCACCGAGCTCGTCGACGCGCGCCGGCACCTCCTCGGCGGTGAACCGCAGGTGCGTGACGTGCCGGCAGGCGCGGACCTCGTCCCACGTGACCGGAGTGGACACCGTCGGCTCGTCGCGTCCGCGCAGCGAGTACGGCGCCACGGTGGTCTTGAACGGGTTGTTCTGGCTCCAGTCGATGAAGACCTTGCCGGGTCGCAGGGTCTTCGTCATCCGCGCCACGACGAGGTGCGGGGTCTCCGCGGCGAGCCGCTCGGCCAGCGCCTTCGCGTACTGCGACGTCTCACCGGCGTCGGTGGTCACCACGCCCGCGTAGAGCTGCATGCCCTTGGAGCCGCTGGTCTTCGCCACCGGGGTGAACCCGTCGCCGGTCAGCACGTCGTAGAGCCGCTCGGCGACCCGGCAGCAGTCGACCACTGTCGTCCCCGGCCCGGGGTCGAGGTCGAACACCAGCCGGTCGGGGAGGCTCCGCTCGTCGCCGGAGCCGACGGTCCACTGGTGGACGTGCAGCTCGAGCGCGGCGAGGTTGGCCGCCCACACGAGCTCGGGCAGGTCGTTGATCAGCGGGTAGGCCAGGATCTCGGGGTCCTTGCCACGGCCGCCGACGGTGAGGCGCGCCGTGCGGACCCAGTCCGGGGCGTGCCGGGAGACGTCCTTCTCGAAGAACGAGCCGCCGGTGACGCCGTCGGGGAACCGCACGAACGTCATCGCCCGGTCGCGGACGTGCGGCAGCAGCACCGGCGCGATCCGCGTGTAGTAGTCGAGCACCTCGCCCTTGGTGAACCCGTGCCGCGGGTAGAGCACCTTTTCGAGGTTCGAGAGCGTCAGCTGCCGCTCGCCCACCCGCACCGTGATCCGGCTCCCCGCCACGCCACCAGGTTACCGTGCCCGGGCCGGGTCACGGCACGGCGCGACCGGCGACCACCCGCTCCACGAACCGTTCCGCGACTTCCCGCAGTTTCGTGTTCTCCCGCTGCGACTGCTCGACGAGGAGGGCGAACGCGTCGTCGGCGTCGATCTGCCGGATCGCCATCAGCATGCCCTTGGCCTGGTCGATGACCGCGCGCGACAGCAGTGCCGTCCGCAGGTGCGCCGCCGTCTCGCGCGCCCGCAGGTACCGGTGGTACACGCGGAGCACGGCCTCCACCGCGGCCGTGTAGAGCTCGAGCAGCTGGGCTTCGATCTCCGCGAAGCCGTCGAGCTGCCGGCCGTAGCAGTTGACCGCGCCGGAGAACCGCTCGTCCGCCACCAGCGGCGCGGCCAGGAAGCTCCCGAAGCCCGCCTCCCGCGCCCCGCGGGCGAAGTCCGGCCAGCGCTCGACCGCGTCGGACACCGGGGTGCGGACGATCTTGCCGCTGCGGACCGCTTCGAGGCAGGGCCCGTCGCCGATCCGGTACTGGTCGCCGTCGAGGTCGCGCACGGCCTCGCTCGTCGCGGTCGCCGTGTGCGGCGTTTCCCCGGTCACCAGGGTCACGGACGCCTCGTCCACCCCCGGGACGGCGTGCCGGACCTGCAGGCAGACGTGCCGGATCAGGATCCGGAAGTCGTCCTCCTCCTCGAGGACGGCGGTCAGCGCTTCGAGGGCTCCGGTGACCTCGTCGAACAGCGGCGAGGAAAGCGTGGTGCGTTCGGGCCGTTCCATGTCCACTCCTCACCGCTCGGGCGCGCGGGCGCACCGGGTACCCACTTCCCGGCGGACCATGTCCGAACAGGTTTGCCGAACGCCGCCGGATGGTAATCAGCGGCCATGTCCTCGGAGAGTGCCACGCCGGACGAGCTGCCGCTGGACGGTGAGCTCGCCGCCGTCGCCGCGCGGATGTCCGGGCTGCTGCTGTCGCGGGAGACCGTGGACTCGGTGCTGGAGCTGATCGTCTCGCTGGCGCTGGCCACGGTCGCCGCCGCGGCGGGCGCCGGCGTCACCCTCGTCGACGAAGACGGCGGCCTCGCCACGACGAGCGCGTCGGGACCCCACGTGCGGGAGGCCGACACCCGGCAGTACGAGCTCGGCGAAGGCCCCTGCCTGGCCGCGCTGGCCGAGTGCTCGCCGATGCGGATCGACGACGTCACCACCGAACGGCGCTGGCCACGGTGGTGTGCCGAGGCCGCCGGCGCGGGCCTGCGTTCGGTGCTGACCGCCCCGCTGGTCACCGAAGACGGCTGCCACGGCGCCATCAAGCTCTACGCCACCGTCCCCGGCGCCTTCGGCCCCTCCGACGAGCACACGCTGACGAAGTTCGCCACCCGTGCCGCGGTCCTGGTCGCCAACGCCCGCGCGTACGAACGGGCGAACCGGTTCAGCGACCAGTTCCGGCACACCCTGCGCGAGCGTGACCTGATCACCATGGCCAAGGGCTTCCTGATGGGCCGGGAGGGCCTCGGCGAGGACGCCGCCTTCGGCCGTCTGCTGTCGCTGGCGCGCGCCCAAGGCCGCAGCCCCGCCGAGGCCGCCGCGGACCTCCTCGCCCCCGCGCCGCGGGGAAGGTGAGCCGCCCCATGCACTTCCTGCCCGAGGAAGAACAACGGCGCCTGCTCGCGGCCTGCTACGCCCGCAGCGACCTGACGCCGGAGCAGCTGTGGATGCGCTACTTCGCCCTCGGCGGCAGCTTGAGCCTGCTGGAGCTGGACGCCTATCTGAACGGGTTGACCACGCTGCCCCGGGTCGACCGCGACATGCTCGCCCACGCCGTGAACGAACGGCTCGACGAAGTGGCCGGCCCCGCCCGCGCGCCCTACAGCCACTCGTTCCGCGAGGGAAAGCCGTTGCACGGCCCCTTGAAGGCCCTCGTCGACCTGCTCGAAGGCGCCCACCGCGCCCCGCCCGAGCGGCTGCCCGCCGTCGTCGCCGAGGCGGGCCGCGCGCTCGACCTGACGATCGGCGTCTACCTGGCCGACTACGACCAGCGCACGCTCGTGCCGCTGCGGCCGGGCGCCGCCGGGGAGCTCGACATCGAAACCACCGTCGCGGGGGACGTGTTCCGCCGCGCGGGGACCACCGTCACGCGCAACGGGGGCACTCCGACCTTGTGGACGGTGCTGCTCGACGGCGTGGAACGGCTGGGGGTGCTGGAGATCGTCCCGACCGGCGACGGCGATCCGGACGACCCGCTGCTGCGGGAGCAGTGCCACTGGCTGGCCACGCTGCTCGGCCACCTCGTCACGGTGACGACCCAGTACGGCGACGGCCTCGACGTGCGGCGGCGGCTCCGTCACCGCGGCTCCCCCGCCGAGCTGCTGTGGCAGAGCCTGCCGCCGCTGACCGGCGCGACCGAAAGCGTCGTCGTCGGGGCGAGCGTCCAGCCGGCGTACGACCTGTGCGGCACGGTGTTCGACTACGCCCTCTCGGAACGGTGCGCACGGCTGGCGATGTTCGACGCCGGTTCGCGCGCCGGCAGCGCGAACTTCGCCGTCGTGGCGGCGCTGGCGGCCTACCGCGCCGCCCGGCGCGACGGGGCGCCGCTCGCCGAGCAGTACGCCGCGGTCGCCACCGAACTCGGGGCCCTGCCGGGCCTGCCTGCCGTCACCGGGGTGCTCGCCGAACTGGACCTGCACACCGGCGGGCTGCGCTGGCTGGCCGCCGGGCACCCCCCGCCGCTGATCGTCCGCCGGGGCGAGGCGCTCCCCCAGGCCGGCCCGGCGTCCACGCCGTTCGCCGCGGCCGCCCGGCCGGCATTGGACGTGGAGGCCCGGCTCGACCCCGGCGACGTGGTCGCCGTGTACTCCCGGGGCGTCACCGAGACCACGGATCCGGCCGGGACGCCATTCGGCCAGGAGCGGGTCGTCAAGCATCTGGCGGGCGACGGCGAGGGACTGCCTCCGGAGGTGGCCCGTCAGCTCACCCAGGCCGTCCTCGCCCACGGCGGTGGCGAGCTCCGGCACGACGCCGGTGTCCTGGTGGCCCGCTGGGTGCCCCGCTGAGCCGTCAGCACGCGGTGTCGTGCGCCTCGGCCGACAACAGCTCCCGCACGGCGTCGGACAGCGACGCGAACATCGGGACGACCTCGGCCAGGCCGGTGATCCGGAACAGCCGCGCGAGGGTCCGGCCGGTCGCCACGACGCCGAACCGCCGTCCTTCGGTGCCGGCGCGCTCCGCGGCCGCCGCCAGCGCGCGGGCGCCGGCCAGGCCGACGAACGCCACCTGCGTCAGGTCCACCACGGTCGTCCCCGGCGGCGCCGCCGCCAGCTCGCGCTCCAGGATCGGCAGGGTCAACGCGTCGATCTCGCCGGCGAAGGTGAGCACCAGGAGACCGGGGCGGTACGCCGTCCGGCGCGCCGTGAGCGGCGCGGACCGGGTCGGGACCGGGAAAGTAGTGCGGGACACGGGTTCGGCAGGCCTTCCGCGCCGGCCGGTGGCCGGCGACGCAGCGACGTGATCAAGGACGGGGACTTGGTACCCAAACGCCCGGTAGGGAAACGCCCGGTTTTCCGGCTGGCGGCGTCGAGAAGGCCGACCAGAGCTGTTCCGCCGCGTGCCGGGCCGCGGCGCCGGGGCGGATTTCCGGGGTCCCTTCCGGCTGGGCCGACGAGCCGCCCCCGAGCTGCTCGACCAGGGCGACGGCCAGCTCGCGGACCTTGACGTTGAACTCCTGGCTGGTCCGGCGCAGGGTCTGCCAGGCCTCGTCCGCCGCGCACCGGCGGACCGCCATGATCGCGCCCTTCGCCTGCTCGATGGCCGCACGGGAGGCCAGCAGGTCGAGCATCTGGTCCGGGTCGCCCGCGGTGGCGGTCTCGGCGACCACCAGGGTCATCTCGGTGAGCTTCTCGTAGCGCCGCAGGACCGCGAGCGCGTCGCGGCCGGCGGGCCGGTCAAGGGTCGCCGACAGCACGAAGGCCCCGGCGTCGTCCCAGATCGCGGGCAGCGCGGCGGCGCCGCGGACCGCCGCGCACGGCTCGGCCACCCCCGGACGGCCGTCGGCGACGACCTCGCGGGTCAGCCCGGGCCAGCGCTCGTCGCCGAAGAGGCCGTCCGTCGTCACCGGCACGCCCGTGGCGGCCGCGACGGCGACCGGGCCGCCGTGCGCCAGCTGGGCGGGCACCAGGTACCCGGCCACGCCCGTGGTCGCCAGCACTCGCGGCGCCCGGTCGCCGTGGCTGACGGTGAGGGCCACGCCGAGGCACCCGGGCAGCTCGCCGGTGATCCGCTCGAGCAGGGCGTGGAGCAACTCGGTCAGCGGTCTCCACCGGTCCGCGGCGTTCATCAACGTTTCGGTCACCGAACCTCGCTTCCACCTCGTGTTCGTGCTTTTGATTTACCCCAAGACCAGGTGGTCTCCAACCGCTGACGCGCCGCGTTGTGGCTCCCGCCACGCGGCCGGGCGGAACCGGCACGGCCGTCCGGCGCAACGGCGGCTGGGCCGGCCGGAGTCAGCAACGGCCCCACTCCGCGTGCCGGCCACGACGGCCCGCCCCGGGGTCGCGAATGACTCATTCGGGCAAGGCCGGGTAGTCAAGGATTCCTCGGCCGCGCAAGCGGTCAACGGAAGGCGAGCACCTGAAACCGGGCCAATCGGGCAGCTTGACAGCCCGCTGCCGCAGCTAACTGCCCAGCCTTGCTCGAATGAGTCATTCGCGACCTCCGTAGGTGACCTATAGGCCCGGCAGCCGCTGTTCCACCCCCAGGAGCGCGGCGAAGGGGTCGCCGCGGGCAGCCAGGCGGGACGGGACGTCGCGGATCGTCCACCGGTCCGGGGTGAGCTCCGGGTCGTCGAGCTCGTCCCACTCCAGCGGCACCGACACCGGGGCACCCGGCCGTGGACGCACGCTGTAGGGCGCGACCAGCGTCTTGTTGAGCACGTTCTGCGTGTAGTCGAGCCGGGCGCGGCCGCGGCGCCTGTCCTTCGTCCACGCCCAGCTGACCAGGTCCGGCAGGACCCGCCCGATCGTCTTGGACACCGTTTCCGCCCACGCGCGGGTCTGCTCGTAGGTGCAGTGCGGCGCGATCGGCACCCAGACCTGGATCCCGCGCTGCCCGGTCACCTTGGGCCGCCCGGTCAGGCCGAGGTGTTCGAGCGCGGTGCGGTGCAGCCGGGCCAGTTCCAGCACCTCGGCGAAGGACGTCTCCGGGCCGGGGTCGATGTCGAACAGCACCCACGTCGGGTGGTCGACGTCGGCGGCGCGGGAGGTCCAGGCGTGCAGCTCCAGCGCGCCGTAGTTCGCCAGCCAGGCCAGCGTCGCGACGCTGTCGGCCACGACGTAGCGCTGGCTCTCCCCTTCGTCGGCGCGCTCGTTGTGCCACGTGGTCAGCCAGTCCGGCGCGTGCCGCGGGACCTCCTTCTGCCAGAAGCCCGGCTCGGTGACGCCCTGCGGGAAGCGGTGGGTGTTGAGCGGGCGGCCGGCCAGGTACGGCAGCATGACCGGCCCGGCGGTGACGTAGTACCTGATCAAGTCCCGCTTCGTGACCGGGGAAGCACCCGCCGGGAAGAGCACCTTGTCCAGGTTGGTCAGGGCGAGGTCGCGCCCCGCCACCGACCACTTGCCCTTGACGCCGAGCGCGTCGAGGGCCGCCAGCTCGTCGTCGGTCGCGGCCGGGAACCCGACCAGCTCCTCCGCCTCCGCGGCCGGCCGGTCGCCGTGCCACAGCGCGGCCGGCGCGGCCGCCACTTCGGTGTTCGTGCGGCCGCTCTTCACCGAGCTCGGGTGGTCCTCGGCGTCCCAGCCGGGGCTGGCGTGCTCGTCCTGCTTGTGCAGCAGGAACCACTGGTCCTTCCCCGCGTCCCCGCGGCGGGTGCGGACCAGGACGAACCGGCCGGCCAGCTTCTCGCCCTCGAGGTCGAAGTGCAGCGTGCCGTCCTCGATCGCGCGGGCCGGGTCGGGCTCGACCGGCTGCCAGACCCCGCGGTCCCAGACGATGACGTCTCCGCCGCCGTACTCGCCGCGCGGGATGACGCCCTCGAAGTCGGCGTACTCGATCGGGTGATCTTCGACGTGGACGGCCAGCCGGCGGGCCTTCGGGTCCAGCGTGGGTCCCTTGGGGACCGCCCAGCTGACCAGCACGCCGTCCAGCTCCAGCCGGAAGTCGTAGTGCAGCCGGCGCGCCCGGTGCCGCTGCACCACGAACCGGTGGCCGTCCGGGCCGGCCGCCGCCCCGCCGGCCGGCTCCGCCGTGCGGCCGAAGTCGCGCATCTCCTGGTAACGCCGCAGTTTGCGGGCCGAAGCGTCTGCCATGGGGACGGGGTACCCACTCAGGACGGCGCGGACCGGGGCGCCTGCTTCCGGTACACGTCCACCTGCTGCGGGGTCGGGTCCGTCCCGGCCTCCTCCGGGTCGGCCGGGTCTTCGTCCACCGGTTCTTCGGATGTCATCGCGACTCAGCTCCGGAAGGCCGCGCGGATCAGGTCGCGCGCCCGGTCCATGATCGCCGCCGGCGGGCCCAGCAGGAGGTTCGCCTTCGCGCTCTCCACGCCGGGGTGCGGCCGGGTCGGCGCCACCGCTTCGGCCACCCGGGCGGTCGCCGCCATCGCCCGCAGCCGCTCCGGCGGCCGGTGGGCCCGCAGCAGCGGGAACTCCTCCTTCTCCTCGTGCTCGGCGTGCGCGAGGACGTCGTCGCGCAGCTGGACGAGCAGCGTGTCGAACCCATCGGCCTCCGTGCCCATCTTCTGCAGGGTGGTCAGCAGCTCCTTGGCGCGGTGCTCCTCACCCAGCCGGGCCTCGACGACGGGCCTCGCCGCGGGCTCGAGATCGCGGATCTCCGGGTGCACCACCAGCTCCTCCGCCGTCTCGTGGATCGCGAGCAACCGCACGAGATCGTGGAACAGCTCCTGCCGCTTGTCGCCTTCGGCGGTCTCCAGCTCCACGAACAGGTCGCGGATCTCCCGGTGCTGACGCTGCAGCAGCTCGATGACGTCTTCGTCGTTCTCCTTCATGGACGGCCTCCTCGATCGTCGGTCGGAAGAGACTTTCCCCGTCCCCGGCGGGTTACTCGTCCCGGTTCCCCACGGTGAGCCACAGCGCTCCGGCGGCCGTCAGCGCGATCCCCGCCACCGTCCACCACGACCACCACGTGAAGAACGCGACCACCAGCCCGACGGCGAGCAGCACCCCGCCGCCCACCGACGCGGTGTCCTCGTTCCGGGCTCCCGAAAACCCGCCGGTGAGGGCCATCAGCCCACCTGCCCGTCGACCGCGGCCACGACCAGCGCCGCGCAGCGCGCCACCGTCAGGCCTCTCTCCCGCGCCATCCGGGCCAGGGCGGCGTGCGCGGCCGGCCGGGTCAAGCCTTGGGCGGCAAGGACTTCCAGCGCCAGCCCGACCACGTCGGCGGCGGGCGGGGTGGCGGATCGGACGGGCATCGAAGACCTCCGGCTCATTCGGCGGCGAAACGAACGCGACCGGATACCCCGTCGCCCCGGGTTTCACACCGCTCCCACCGAACCCTTCCGGGCGAGTCCGTTCAACTCCCGGCGAGCCATACCGCGGCGTCCGGCGGCACCCGGTTCCCGTCCGGCGGCGCGCTCGCCAGCAGCACCCGCGCGTCCGCCGGCAGCTCGTACGGCTCGGCGGACAGGTTCACCACGCACCCGAAACCCGGCTCCCGCGCGAAGGACAGCACGCCGTCCCGCGCGGGCAGCCACGTCAGCGTCCCGTCCCCCAGCGCGGGGTGCGCCCGCCGCGTGGCGAGGGCGGCGCGGTAGAGCCGGAGCATCGAGCCGGGGTCGGCCGCCTGCGCTCGCGCGGTCAGCGCCCGCCACCGGGCGGGCTGCGGCAGCCACGGCGGCACGCCGTCGGGGGTGAACCCGAACGGCGGCGCCGTCCCCGACCACGGCAGCGGGACCCGGCAGCCGTCACGGCCGCGCCGGGTGCGGCCGGAGCGTTCCCACGTCGGGTCGGCGAGCACGGCCTCGGGCAGGTCCTCGACCTCCTCCAGGCCCAGTTCTTCGCCCTGGTACAGGTAGGCGCCACCGGGCAGGGCGAGCATCAGCAGCAACGCGGCGCGGGCGCGGCGCCGGCCGAGGGCGAGGTCGAGCTCGCCGGTGCTCCGCCGCCCGAACCGCGTCACGTGCCGGACGACGTCGTGGTTGGACAGCACCCACGTGGCGGGCGCACCGACCGCCCGCAGCGCCCCGAGGGTCCGGTCGATCACCTCGCGCAACGCGGCGGCGTCCCAGGCGCAGCGCAGGAAGTCGAAGTTGAACGCGGTGTGCAGCTCGTCCGGGCGGAGGTACCGCGCGAGGCGGTCCGGCGCGTCGACCCAGGCCTCGGCGACGAACACCCGGTCCGGGCCGAACTCGCCGGCGATCCTCCGCCACGACCGGTAGACGTCGTGCACGCCGTCGAGGTCCCGGTGCGGGTGCCGGCCCGGCGGCGGCTCGTCGCCGTCGGCGCCGAGGTCGGGGAAGCTCCGGTCCTTGATCAGGCCGTGGGCGACGTCGATGCGGACGCCGTCGACCCCGCGGGAGAACCAGAACCGCAGCAAGTCCTCGAATTCGGCGCGGACCTCGGCGTGGTCCCAGTCGAGGTCGGGTTGCTCCGGGGCGAACAGGTGTAGGTACCACTCGCCGTCGCGCACCCGGGTCCAGGCCGGCCCGCCGAAGACGCTGCGCCAGTCCGTGGGCGGCAGTTCGCCGTGCGCGCCGCGGCCGGGCCGGAAGTGGTAGCGCGCGCGTTCGGGCGAGCCGGGCCCGGCGGCCAGCGCGGCCCGGAACCACCGGTGGCGGTCGGAGGTGTGGTTGGGCACGACGTCGATCAGCACCCGCAGCCCGAGCCGGTGCGCCTCGGTGACCAGCGCCGTCGCGTCCGGGTCGGCGCCGAACAGCGGATCGACGGACCGGTGGTCCTCGACGTCGTAACCGCCGTCGACCATCGGCGAGCGGTACCAGGGCGTGGTCCACACGGCGTCGACGCCCAGCTCAGCCAGGTATCCGAGACGGGAGCGCAGGCCGGCGAGGTCGCCGGTGCCGTTGCCGTCCGCGTCGGCGAAGCTGCGTACGTAGACCTCGTAGACCACGGCGTCGCGCCACCAGTTCGCGGAGTCGTCCATGACACCCGAGTATCTACGCTGAGGTCGTGACCGAAGCGTGGAACTGGGACCCGTCCCTCTATTCGGGCAGTGCGGCGTACTACGCGCGAGGCCGCGCCGCCTACCCTCCGCGCCTCGCGGCGGCCTTCGCCGCCGAGCTGGGACTGGACGGCACGGGACGCCTGCTCGACGTCGGCTGCGGGCCCGGTTCGCTGACGCTGCCGCTGGCCGGCTCGTTCGAGGAGGCGGTCGGGCTCGACGCCGACGAGGACATGCTCGGCGAAGCGCGCCGGCTCGCCGCGGCGGCGGGCATCGGGAACTGCCGGTGGGTGCACCGGCGGGCCGAGGACCTGCCCGCCGGGCTCGGCCGGTTCCGGCTGGTCACCTTCGCCCAGTCCTTCCACTGGCTGGACCGGCCGCGGGTCGCCGCGGCGGTGCGCGGCATGCTGGCGCCCGGCGGTGCCTGCGCCCACGTGCACGCGACGACGCACCAGGGCGTCGAGGATTCCACCCCGCACGCGGCGATCACGGAGCTGGTGCGGAAGTACCTCGGCCCGGTGCGGCGAGCGGGGCGCGGCCGCCTTCCCCAGGGCACGGCCGGTGGCGAGCCGGCGATCTACCGGGCCGCGGGGTTCAGCGGGCCGCACCGGTTCGAGGTCCCGGGGCGGGTCGTCACCCGCGACACCGACGACGTCGTCGCGAAGGTCTTCTCGCTGTCCAGTTCGGCGCCGCACCTGTTCGGTGTGCGCCGGGCCGAGTTCGAGGCCGAGCTCCGCGAACTGCTGCACCGCGCGAGCCCGGCCGGGACCTTCACCGAACGGCTGGGCGCGATCGCCGTCGACCTCTGGCGGCCGTGACTCCCGGTCTCACCAAGGGTTGTTGTCGAAATCGTCCTCGGCCTCGGCCGCACGCGGAGGGCGTGCGCGCCGGGGGCCTTCGTCACGGGCGGCGGGCCGTGAGCCGGGCGTCGGCGCGAACGGCGATGCCGCGCCGGGCTCGCCGCCGAAAGGGTCCGAGTCGAAGGCCGAGGGCGGTTCCGTGGCGGCGCGGTCCGTGCTCCAGCCGGACTTCGTCTTGCGCTGCGCCATCTCGCGGCGGTGCTGGACGTACCGTTCGGCGGCCTGGACCTGCTTGGTCATGTACTCGTGGGACCGGGCCTTGATCTCCTCGCCCCGCTGCTCGCGCAGGGCGCGGCGCTCGGACTGCTCGCGGACGAGGCCGTCCAGTTCGGCCTTCATCCCGGCGATGTCGCTCATGCGTCCTCCTACCAGGTCCGGGCGGACGGCGGGTCTTCGCCGTCGATCAGGGAACCGGTGATCCGGCTGCTCGGCTCACCGAGGTTGTCGAAGACGGCGCCCTCGACCCGGTAGGCCCGGGAGCGCTCGGTGTCTCCCCCGCCGCCGCCGCCTTGGCCACCGCCGCCCATGGCACCCATGCCCGCCATCCCGGACATGGGCTGGCCGGGTGCACCGGTCGCCCCGGCCGCCGTCGACGCGAACGCGGCGGCGGGCTGCGGCTGCGCGGCCCCGGCACCGGTGTGGGCGCCCCCGGACATCGGCGTCTCGCCGAGCCCGGCGCCGCCCGGGTCGAAGCCCGCCCCGGAGACGCCGGACCCGGCGGGCGAGCCCCCGCCGATCCCGGCCGCCGGCGGGCCGGACCCGCCGCCGGGCGAGGCGTCTCCGCCGTGGTGCCCGGCCGGGCCTCCGGCTCCACCGTCGTGCGAGCCGGATCCCCCGTCGCGCGGTTCGAGATCCTCGAGGGTGCCGCGGTGGGTGGGCAGGTCGTCGTCGGCCTTCGGCTCGGGCGTGTCCCCGAGCGCGGCCGAGAGCTTGTCGTCCTCGCCGAGGGTGTAGCTCGTCGGGGTGCCGCTGCCGTCATCGACGGTGACGACGGTGGGCCCGTCCGGGCCGTCCGGCCGCTCGGCGGTGATCTTCAGGTCACCGTCCTGGATGTGGATCTTCCCGTCGGGGCCGGGGTGGTGAGTGTCGTCGTCCGTCCCTTGTGGACCGTCGCCGGACTTGTCGTCGGACCAGTCGAGCTTGAAGTCCTTCGGGTCGCCGGGTCCGTCACCGACCTTGATGTCCATCTTGCCGTCCTGGTCCGGCTCGGTCATCTCGAAGGTCTTGTCGCCCTGCTTGACCTTCAGGACGTCCGGGTCGTCGTCGCCGAGCTTGCCGTCGGTCTTGTCGTCGGTCTTGTCGTCGCCGAGCAGGCTGTCGGGCTTGCCGTCGTGGTCGGCGTCCTCGCCGGGCTTGCCGTCGCCGGAATCCGTCTCGATCCCCGGGCCGCTGAACTCCTTCAGCGCGTCCGCGGCCTTCTTCTTGGCGTCCTCCGCCGCCTGCTCGGCCGCGGCCTTGCCGTCGTCCCCGGAGCCCGCTTCGCCGCCGCCCGAGCCGGAACCGCCGCCGAGGCCGCCGGCACCGTCGCCGGAGTCCGTCTGGATGCCGGGGCCGCTGAATTGGCTGAGCGCGTCCGCGGCCTTCTTCTTGGCCGCTTCGGCGGCCGCGGCCGCGGCGTCCTGGCCGCCGGGCGGGGGCGGCGCCGAAGACGGTGCCGTGTCGCCGGAACCCGAGCCCGAGCCGCCGCCCGAACCCGAGCCACCGCCCAGCCCCGCACCCGACTCGGTCTCGATCCCCGGGCCGCTGAACTCCTTCAGCGCGTCCGCGGCCTTCTGCTTCGCCGCCTCCGCTTCCTGGGCCGCCTGTTGCTTGGCCGCCTCGGCCGCGGCGGCTCCGTCGTCCTGACCGGTCGACGAGCCCGAACCGCCGCCCGCGGAGCCCCCGCCGGACGCCGCGGACGTGTCAGGGATCGAGGGCACCGGACCGCCGCCGCCCGCCCCGGAACCGCCGGAACCGGCGCCCGCCCCGCTGGGCTGATCCGTACCGGACCCCGAACCCGTGTCAGGGATCGACGGCACCGGGCCACCGCTGCCCGCTCCCGAGCCACCGGAACCCGAACCCGAACCGGACCCGCCCGTACCCGCACCGCCGCCGGGCACGCCCGAACCCGCGCCCGAACCGGAGCCGCCGCCCGAACCGCCGGTGCCCGAGCCACCCGAACCCGGAGCACCGGACCCGCCGGGCATGGTCACGCCCTCGAACTCGTTCCGGATCCCGCCCATGACCTTGTCGAGCGCGTCGTAAGCCTGGTCGACCAGGTCCTTGGTGTCCTTGCAGGTCTTCACGAAACCCTGGTACAGCCGGTCCCACATGTCGGGGTTGAACTGGTTCTGCACCCACTGCTTGGCGAGGTCCTGGCCGTGCTTCTTGATTTCGTCGCCGTCGCAGCAGCCCTGGTCGTTGAGAGTGTTGACCAGGTTCGTGCCGAAGTTGAGGTCCATCCAGCCCGCGATCTGGGCCAGGTCCTTCTCGTTGCCGTGCTCGCCGTTGGCGACCGCGACGACCTTCTGCGCCATCGTGTAGTCGGCCTTGCCGACCAGGTCGGTGTACATCCCGATGACCGCGTCGGCCTTGCCCTTGCACAGCTGGAACACCGTCGTGACGGTGCTCTGTGTCGCCTCGCTCGCGTTCGAGAGCGTCTGGGACAGCTTCGCCGCCTTCGGCTGGATCTTGTCGTTGTAGGTGTCGGACGCGGCGTCGGCGCCGGCGCCGCTCCAGGTCTGGTAGAGGCTGCCCAGCTGCGAGCCGGTGTCCTGCTCCGTCCGGTCCACCGTCTCCGAGCCGCGCTTGAAGTGCGCGGCGTCCGCGACGAAGTCGGCGAAGCTGATTCCGCGCTGCTCGTCGAACGGCGTGCGGATGTCCTTGTCGAGGTCGAGCGCGCGGGTGTTGCCGCGGCAGTCGGCCGGGATCTTCGCCAGCAGCGAGCCGAACGTCTCGAACAGCTTCAGCGCCGGCGCGGCGGCGTCGAAGATCTCGTCGGACGTCTTCGTTCCGGTAGCGCCGGCTCCGTCGCCGGTGGCCGCGGGTGGCTTCGTGTCGTCAAGCTTCTTCTTGCCGTCGTCGACGGCCTTCTTCTCCTGGTCTTCGTTGTAGGAGTTCTGGTCGCCGCTCCGCTTGGCCTTGTCGAACGCCTCGTCGACCGACTGCCCGGCGAACAGCGGGTTCGCGTTGTAGGCGGTGGCGTACTTGTCGGCTTCCTGCCGCTTCTGCTTGATGTCGTCCGGTTCCTGGTCGGCCAGGAACGGCGGCGGTGGCGGGTTTTCCCGCAGCCAGCTGCTGATCAGCGCGCTCTTCTGCGCGGCGGGGACGCTCGGGTCGTCGAGGATCGCCTTGACGTCGGACCACTTCTTGCCCTCCGCCATCAGAGCGCTCCTCCGGCGTTCGTGATCGCGCCCGCCTGGTTGTCCTCGTTGGCGCCGTAGCTCGACCCCGCGGTGCCGAGGTTCGTGCCGAACGACCCCAGTGTGCTGCTGTAGCCGGAAACCGCGGCCCACAGCGCCTGCGCGCCCGCGGTGTACTTCGCCGCGTGGGCGCCGTGCGCGCGGCCGAACTTCTCCGCCGTCACCTGCGAGTTCCGCAGGTCGGGGTTGTCGTCCAGCAGGTTCTCCGCCAGGTCACCGATCGTCTTCGAGGCCGTCGACAACGCCTCGGTCGTCGCGGTGTACCCCCCGCCGCTCATTTCCGCGCCTCTCCTGTAGATCCGCCTGCTCCCAGTGCTTCCGCGAGCACAGCGGCCACCGACCCCACGTCGGTGAACCGCTCGAGCTGGTCCAAGTCGATCGTCACCCCGTAATAGATCTCCAGCGCCGCCAGGAGCTTGATCCGGCCCTTCGAGTCGATGCCGAGCTCCTCCAGGGGAGCGTCGGGCTCGACGAGGGCCGGGTCGAGCCGGAAGGTCTCGCTGACGACCTTCGTGACCTCGGCGCGGTGATCACCCACGGGCGCCACCATAACGTGCCTTCGCGGCCGACCGGGCGACCTTGCCGCTGGAGGTGCGCGGAAGGGCACCGGAAGGGACCAGACGTACCGCGCGGAGCGTGAGCCCGTGCTCCCGCGAAACCGCGCGCAGCACGGCCCTGGTCACCTCGGTGACGTCCGGGTCGGCGTCGCGCACCAGTTCGGCCACCACCACCGCGCCCTCGCCGAGTTCGTCCGAGACGCCGAACGCGGCGACGCGGTCGCGGCGGACCGCGGGATGGGCTTCCCCCGCCGCCGCCTCGATGTCCTGCGGGTGGAAGTTGCGGCCGTCGATGACGACGAGGTCCTTGAGCCGTCCGGTGACGTAGAGGTCGCCGCGGTGCACGACGCCGAGGTCGCCGGTGCGCAGCCAGCCGCCGAGGCCGTCGAGGGTCGCGCCGAACGCGGCGCTGTCGCCGCGGCCCCAGTAGCCGGCCGCGACGTTCGGGCCGTGCACCCAGATTTCGCCGACCGCGCCGTCGGGCCGCGCGCGCCCGTCGCGGACGATCCGCACCCGCTGCCCGACGGGACGGCCCACCGACACGAGTTCCTGTCCCTCCACCGTTTCCACGGCTTGGCCCTGGGCGAGGGCGTCGCGGTCGAACACCGCGCCGCGCGGGCCTTCCGGGCCCGCGCTCGCGACGTACACGGTGGCTTCGGCGAGCCCGTACGACGGCCGGTGCGCCTCGCGCCGGAATCCGCGCGGGCCGAAGACCTCCTGGAAGCGTTCGATCGTCCGTGGCCGGACGGGCTCGCTGCCGTTGAGCGCGACCCGCACGTCCGAGAGGTCGAGATCGTCGCCGGTGTCGGCGTCGGCCGCGAGGTCGTAGGCGAAGTTCGGGGCGGCGGTGAACACCGCGGGGTACGTGGCCAGCTGCCGCAGCCACCGTCCCGGCCGGCGCACGAACTCGGCCGGCGCCATGAACACCGACCGCGCCCCGGCGAAGACGGGCAGGCACAGCAGCTGGATCAGGCCCATGTCATGGAAGAACGGGATCCAGCCCGCGCAGGTCGTGCCCTCGTCGACGGCGTAGGCGCGGCTCCCCTGCCAGCAGGCCGCGACGATCGCGCGGTGCGGGATCACCGCACCGGCAGGCTCCCGCGTCGACCCCGACGTGTACTGCAGGTAGGCGGGGCTCTCCGGCGCGACCGGCACCGGATCGGCGCCCGGCCCGGTCAGCTCGTCGACGACCACGACCGGTTCGTGCGCGGGCAGCCGCGCCGCCGCGGCCGGCGACGTCAGCCACACGCGCGCGCCGGAATCCGTCAGGATCCCGGTCAGCCGCTCGGCCTGCGCGCGGTTCGACGGCGCCATCAGCGGAACCGCCACCAGCCCGGCGGCGAGCGCGCCGAAGAACGCGAGCGGATAAGCGAGTTCCTGGCCCGTGAGGATCGCGACCCGCTCCCCGGGCTCCGCGATCCGGCGCAGCCCGCCGGCCACCACGCGGACCCGGGCGGCGAACTCCGCCCACGTCAGCGTGTGCTCGGCCGCGTGGGCGTGGTCCTGGTGGGTGAACAGCGGCCGCTCGTCGTCCGCGCGGGCGAACAGCCGGTCGACGATCGAGGCGCGCAGTACCGCAGCGGGCACGGTCGGCGGCGGACGGAGCACGGTGCGCAACCTACTGGAAGGCCGAAATCCGGTGCGCCGTCGGGGCGGCCGCGGGTACCGTCGGCGACCATGGCCGTACCGGAAGCACTGGTCTCCGCACTCGCGGACCCCGAACGACTGCGCCTGTTCGCCCGGATCTGCACCGCGCCGGACGGGCTTCCGGCGGACGGGGACCCGCCCACGGCGAAACTCGCGCGGCGCCTGATCTCGGCCGGGCTCGTCACGCTCACGGAGGACCGATACCGCGCCGTGCCCGGAGTCTTCCGCGACGCGCTCGCCAAAGCCCCCGCGGATCCGCTCGAAGCGCTGTTCAGCCACGGCCGCCTGGTCGGCATCCCGCGTTCGCCCCAACGCCGGCGTGCCCTGCTCGAGTACCTCGCCGAGCGGTTCGAGGCGGGCCGCCTCTACACCGAGCGGGACGTCCGCGAGAAGCTGACGATGGTCCACGACGACCACGCGACGCTGCGCCGGTACCTCGTCGACGAAGGCCTGCTGCAGCGCAGCAACGACGGCGGCGCCTACGGCCGTCCGGCGGAAGCCCGCAGCGCCTAGAGCACCGCCGGCAGGTCGAACAGGCCCAGCACCGCGGGATCGGCGAAGACGACGTTGTGCGCGACCCGCGCCCCGGTCACGGTGAACACCTGCAAGGTGTGCAACCGGTACGCGCCGGCGTCGTCGCGGCAGTACGCCACCAGGGCGGGCCGGCCGTTGGCGGCCGTGCGCGTCATCCGCCAGTCCGGGCCGCGCATCGCGAACAACCGCTCCATGAACCCGCCGTAGCCGTCGCGGCCGCGGTACCAGAGCGGCACCGGCGGCATCTCCAGCACCGCGTCGTCGGTCAGCAGCTCGACCAGGCCCGCGACGTCGGCCCGTTCGAACGCCCGCACGTAGCGGTCCAGGACCGCCTCGACCGCGGCGTCGTCCGGTTCGGGGACCTCCTCCGCCGACAGCCCGCCGAGCCCGGCGCGGGCGCGTTGCAGGGCGCTGTTGACCGCCGCCGGCGTCGTGTCCAGGAACCCGGCCACCTCCGCGGCGCTGAACTCCAGGACGTCCCGCAGGATCAGCACCGCGCGCTGCTTCGGCGGCAGCGTCTGCATCGCCGCCAGCAGCGCCAGCCGGAGCGTGCCGCGGCGGGCCAGGCGCCGGCCGGGGTCGTCCAGAAGCGCGTCGGGAAACGGGTGCAGCCACGGGATTTCGAACGACGGCGTCAGCGGCGCGGCCGGGTCCTCGCTCGGCCGGCCGAGCCCGGACGGCAGCGGCCGGCGGGCCCGCCCTTCCAGCGCCGTCAGGCAGGCGTTGGTCGCGATCCGGTACAGCCAGGTGCGCACCGACGCGCGGGCCGGGTCGTAGCCCGCCCACGCCTTCCATGCGCGGACCAGGGTTTCCTGCACCAGGTCCTCGGCCTCGTGCACCGAGCCGAGCATGCGGTAGCAGTGCGCCAGCAGTTCACGCCGGTGCGGCTCGGCGCGCGTGGCGAAGTCCGGCATCGTCTCTCCCGTTCGTCCGGCGTCGGTGGGTGTACCGGCGCCGCCGCCGGAACTCATCGGCGGCGGGAGAAGATTCTTTACCGGTCGTCGAAGTCCTCCGGCCGCAGTTCGTCGAGTTCGGCGCGGAACCGGGCGACCTCGGCCTCGGTGTCCAGCACGTCGGCGGCCGGGCCTTCGGTCTCCTGCTCGACCTCCAGCTGCACCGACGCGACGTCGAGCACCTCTTCGGCGACGCGGATCGGCGCGCCTTGGCGCAGGCCGAGCGCGACCGCGTCGCTCGGGCGGGCCGACACCCGGGTGCCGGAGGCGAGCACGAGCTCGGCGTAGAAGATGCCGTCGCGCACCTCGGTCAGCTCCACCGCGGCGACGCCCTGGCCGAACGCCGCCAGCACGTCGCCGAGCAGCTCGATCGTGCCGGGGCGCGGCTGCGCTATCTGCTCCCGCGCCCGCACAAGGGCTTCGGCCTCGCCGTACCCGATCATGATGGCCAGCCAGCGGCGGGCCCCCTCCGGCTCGCGAAGCAGCATCAAAGGCGCCTCACCTGGTACCGGGACGGCCATCCCTACCACCTCGACCGAAATCACGCTGACCACCTCGCCCTCCGTGTCGAGCTCCTCCGCGCGCGAAGTACCCAGAACGGCCGGGTCGCAACCCGGTTCCGGCCGCCGGGTTTCCGGCGGGCTCTTCTCCGCTGCGGAGAACGCCGGATTCGCTTGCCCGCGGGCGGCGCCGCTGTCACCGTCGGGGCGTGGAACCGACGATCTCGCGGAGCATCGACGTCCCGGCCGACATCGGCACGGTGTGGTCGTGGATCACCGACCTGCCGCGGATGGGCGAGCTGAGCCCGGAGAACGTCGGCGGCCGCTGGCTGGACGGCACCGGCCCGGCGCTCGGCGCGCGGTTCCGCGGCCGCAACCGCAACGGCGAGCTGCGCTGGTGGACGCGGGTGCGGGTGGTGACGTTCGAGCCGGGCCGCCGGTTCGCCTTCGACGTGCGGACGCCGTTCGGCTCGCGGGTCTCGCGGTGGGAGTACGTGCTGGCGCCGAGCGCGGCCGGCTGCGTGGTCACCGAGAACTGGTACCGGATCGGCAGCTGGGTGGTGCGGAAGTTCATGGGCCCGCGCGTCACCGGCCGCGCCGACCGGCCCGGCTACAACGTCCGGTCGATCGAACACACCCTCGCGGCGCTGAAGGCACGCGCCGAGGAGCGGGCCGCCGCCGCGTGACCTCGGTCGCTCCGAACTGGTCAGTCTCTTGTTGAGACTCACTGTTCCAGCTAGGTTGCTTTTTCGAACCTAGGAGCGACATGACCGACCCCGCGCCGAAGCCCGGCCTCGTGCTGCTCGTCGTCTCGACGGCGGCGTTCCTGGCCGGCCTCGACACGTTCATCGTCACCATCGCCTTTCCCGGCATCCGGGCCGCGTTCCCCGGCGACGGCCTGGCGACGTTGTCGTGGGTCCTCAACGGCTACACGGTGCTCTTCGCGGCCTGTCTCGCCCCGGCCGGGCGGCTGGCCGACCGGTACGGCCGGAAGCGGCTGTTCCTGCTCGGCGTCGCGGTCTTCACGCTCGCCTCGGCTCTTTGCGCGGCCGCGCCGTCGATCCCGGTGCTGATCGCGTTCCGCGCGGTGCAGGCGATCGGCGCCGCACTCGTCATGCCGACGTCGCTCGCGCTGCTGCTGACCGCGTTCCCGCCGCACCGGCGCCCGTTCGCCGTCGGCGTCTGGGCGTCGGTCGGCGCGGCGGCCGCGGCGCTCGGCCCGCCGGTCGGCGGCCTGCTCGTCGAAGCGTCCTGGCGCTGGGTGTTCCTGGTGAACCTGCCGATCTGCGCGGCGACGCTGCTCGCCGGGCCGCGGGTGCTGCGCGAGTCGCGGGACACCACCACGGGCGTCCCGGACCTGCTCGGCGCGGCCGGGCTCCTGGTGGGGGTCGGCGCCCTGGCCTACGCGCTGGTCGAGGCGTCCGACAGCGGCTGGGGCGCTTCCGGAGTCCTGCTGGCGTTCGCGGTCGCGCTCGTCGCGCTGGCGTGGGTGCCACTGCGCTCGGCGCGGCACGCGGTGCCGGTGCTGGACCTGCCGGCGCTGGGTGTCCCGACGCTGTGGCTGGCGTGCGTGACGACCGGCGTGTTCGCCGCCGGGTTCGCCGCGATGCTGTTCGGCAACGTGCTGTTCCTGACGTCGATCTGGCACGACTCGATGCTCGTCGCCGGGCTGTCCCTGGCGCCGGGGCCGCTGATGGTGGTGCCGGTGTCGATTCTCGGGGGCCGGTTCGTGCACCGCTTCGGGCCCGGCCCGGTGGTCGCGCTCGGCGGCGTGTCGTTCGGCGCCGGGGTGCTGGTCTGGTTGCTGCGCATGGGTCCGGCCCGTGACTACGTGGGGTCGATGCTGCCCGGGCAGTTGCTGACGGGCATCGGGGTCGGGCTGATCCTGCCGAGCCTGTCGGGCGTGGTCGGCACGGTGCTGCCGCCGGCACGCTGGGGCGCGGGTTCGTCGATGGTCAACACGATGCGGCAGATCGGGACGGTGCTGGGCATCGCGGTGCTGGTCGCGGTCTTCGCCGGGACGCCGGATCTGGCGGACTTCCAGCGGGGCTGGGCGATGGTGCTGGCCACGGCCGTAGCCACGGGCGGCGGCGGGCTACTGATCGCCGCGCGTCGGCGGACCGACCACCATGTGGAGCCTCCCGCAGTTGTCGTGAGTGAGAAACAGGGTTAGAAAGCGCTCGCCGATCCGGACCCGCGTCCGGGCGTCCGGGCGCACCTGCGGTCAACGGAAGTCCGTGAATGGCACATTGAGGGACTCTATGTCCCTCAATGCGACATTCACGGCCTTGGGCGAGCACCTGAAACCGGGCCAATCGGGCTCGACAGCCCGCTGCCGCAGCTAACTTCCCGGCTTTGGGCGTTCGGGCCCGGCGCTACTGGCTGGGCGGCGGCGCCGGGGCCTGGTGCAGGGAGAGATCCGGGCCGGCAGCGGCGTCCGGGGCCCAGGCACCGGCCTCCGCCGTCCACGTCTGCCCGGCGAAGCTGACCTTGTCCACGCCCAGCGCCTCCGCCCGGCCGACCAGCCAGCTCGCGTACGTCCAGCCCTGCGCCGCCGGGTGGGCACCGCTGAGGCGAGCCGTTCCCAGTTCCTCCGTCGCCGCCGCGGCGACATCGGCGGGGGCGGCCAGGGTCAGGTTCCGGCAGGTCAGCGCGGCCGGGAACTGGCCGGTGAACGCCGCCGCCATGGTCCGGGACTGCGGCTCCCACTGCGCGTAGGCGTCCGGGACACCGGAGCGCTGGACCGCCTGCGCCGCCTCGGTGATCGGCAGGGTCTCCCAGTTCGGCAGCTTCTCGAGCTTCTCGTAGAACTCCGTCGCCGCGTAGACCGGGTCGCGCAGCTGCGCCACCGTCCCCCAGCCCTGGCTGGGCCGCTGCTGGAACAGCCCGACCGAGTCGCGGTCACCGCCTTCGAGGTTGCGCAGCTTCGACTCCTGCAACGCCGTGGCCAGCGCGACCGTCGCCGCGTGCGGTGGCAGGCCCAGTTTCGCCCCCACGGCCGAGATCGTCGCGGCGTTGTTCATCTGCTCCGGGGTGAACGTGTACGCGGTCGCGTTCTCCCCCGGCAGCGCCACCGTGCACCCCGGCGTGCGGACCGGGCTGCGCGTCAGCACCACCACTACGACGATCCCCGCGGTCAGCACGACGACCGCCCCCAGGAAGATGGCCACCTTCAGGCCACAACCACGCACCCTGTCTCCCGTCACCTGTTCGCCCCAGTCTGTCCGAACAGGGGACGCGGCGCAGCGGGCCGGGTTCAGCCGCCGCCGAGGAAGATCGGGTTGGTCACCGCCACCATCGCGTCGGCACGGTCGTGTCCGGCCCGCCGGACGGGCGGTGCCGGGCGAGGATCCCGGCGAGGGCGACGACGGTGACGGCGGCGGCCAGCCCCAGGCGCGTGACGTCGACCGCGGGCACCCACTCGGCCGTGCCGTCGCGCACCACGAACGCCCCGGCGGGCCGGGCCCACACCCCGAACCCGGCGCCCTGCCGCACCGGCAGCGCGCCCGAGTCGTCCGCGCCCCCGCCCCCGCCGCCCACCACCGCGGCGGCCGGGATCACGACGATCCCGTCGCGCTCCACCGGTTCGCCGTAGACCAGTTTCGCGCCGAACAGGTCCCGTGCCGCCGACACCCACCGCTCGAGCTTCATCCGGCCATCATGGCCGCGAACCCGCCCCCGGCACACCTCATCGACGGGCAACCCGGCCGCCGTGGCGGGCTTCCGGAGAACTGGGGTTGTTCACGGAATCCGGGCCGGTCCCGCCGGTTTTTCGCCCGATCGGGGTGTGAACCCGAGGTATCCGGGGCACCCATGTTCGGCACCTGTAGTTCAAGGGGAGCGCCCGTACCGAGGGGAGACCACGATGACCTTCGACTTCGTCAGCCGCTGGCTGGGCAGGCATCGTGACCGGCCCGGGGTCACCGTGGACCTCTCCTGCGGTGGCCGCGTGACGGTGCGCGAGATCGACGGGCGGCACGTGCTGGCGGTCACCACCGCGCCCGGCCCGGACGGCCGGTGCAGCGTCGCCGCCGTCCCGTTGTCGGAAGCCGAACGCCGCGAACTGGGCCAGGTTCTGGAGTCGGACGTCCTCCTGGCCTCCTGACCGCCCCCTTATCTCCGCGCCACCGGATGTTTCCCTACTCTTTTCCGCCGTAAGCTGCGCATCGTGCTTTGTGGCAGTCCTCGCGAGAAATCCGGCCCCCGCGGTGTGGCGCGGGTCGCTTTTTGTCGGGTCCCCACAAAGCAACCGCCTCGGCATGCGCCATGGCGGACATTGGTCTACCCGGCGGTAATCCAGCAGGGTGTAGACAGGTGCAGGCGACGCTCCACAACAGGTGCGTCGCCTTTCGTGCGTGGGTACTTGGGAGGCTCAGCCGGTGTTCAATCGTGTCGCCATCGTCAACCGCGGAGAGGCCGCGATGCGGCTCATCCACGCCGTTCGGGACCTGTCGGCGGAAACCGGGACGCCGATCGAGACGGTCGCCCTCTACACCGACGCGGATCGCACCGCCACGTTCGTCCGTGAGGCCGATCTCGCCTACCCCCTCGGCCCCGCCTCGGCCCGTCCCTACCTCGACCTCGCCAAGCTCGAGCAGGCCCTCGTCGAGACGAAGGCCGACGCCGCGTGGGTCGGCTGGGGCTTCGTCGCGGAAGACCCGGCCTTCGCCGAGCTGTGCGAGAAGGTCGGCGTCACCTTCGTCGGGCCGAGCGCGGACGCGATGCGCAAGCTCGGCGACAAGATCGGCGCCAAGCTGATCGCCGAGGAGGTCGGCGTGCCGGTCGCGCCGTGGAGCCGCGGCGAGGTCGCCACCCTAGAAGACGCGCTGAGCGCGGGCGAGCGGATCGGCTACCCGCTGATGCTCAAGGCCACCGCGGGCGGCGGCGGGCGCGGCATCCGCAAGGTTTCCTCGGCCGACGAGCTGGCCGACGCCTACGAGCGCACCAGCCAGGAAGCCCTGCGCGCCTTCGGCTCCGGCGTGGTGTTCCTGGAGCGCCTGGTCACCGGCGCCCGGCACGTCGAGGTCCAGGTGATCTCCGACGGCGTGACGGCGTGGGCGCTCGGCGTCCGCGACTGCTCGGTGCAGCGGCGCAACCAGAAGATCATCGAGGAGTCCGCCTCGCCCGTCCTGGCCCCGGCGCAGACCGCCGAGCTGAAGGCGTCGGCCGAGCGGCTCGCGGTGGCCGTCGGCTACCGCGGCGCGTGCACCGTCGAGTTCCTGTATCACCCGGGCGAGAAGCTGTTCGCCTTTCTCGAGGTCAACACCCGGCTGCAGGTCGAGCACCCGATCACCGAGATCACCACCGGCACCGACCTGGTCAAGCTGCAGCTGCACGTCGCGGACGGCGGCAAGCTCGAAGGCACCCAGCCCGCCGAGGGCGGCCACGCCATCGAAGCGCGGCTCAACGCCGAGGACCCCGACCGCGACTTCGCCCCCTCCCCCGGCCGCATCGCGCGGCTGGCCCTGCCCGCCGGCCCCGGCATCCGCGTCGACACCGGCGTCAGCGAGGGCGACACCATCCCCGCCGACTTCGACTCGATGATCGCCAAGATCATCGCCTACGGCCGCGACCGCGACGAGGCACTGGGCCGGCTGCGCCGCGCGATGGCCGAGACCACCGTGATCATCGAAGGCGGCGCCACCAACAAGAGCTTCGTGCTCGACCTGCTCGACCAGCCCGAGGTGATCGACGCGAGCGCCGACACCGGCTGGATCGACCGCGTCCGCGCCGAGGGCAGGCTCGTCACCCACCGGCACTCCGCGGTCGCGCTCGCCGCGGCCGCCATCGAGGCTTACCAGGACGAGGAAGAGGTCACCGTCCAGCAGCTGCTGGCCACCGCGCACGGCGGCCGCCCGCAGGTCCAGCACGAGATCGGCCGCCCGCTCGACCTCAAGCTCCGCGGCGTCGGCTACCGCGTCAGCGTGGCCCGCGCGGGCCGCACGCGCTTCCGCGTCGGTGTCTCGGCCGGCACCTCGGACGTGCACCACGCCGACATCGAGGTCGACCGGTTCGACGCCCACAGCGGCCAGATCCTGGTCAACGGGCAGCGGTTCCGCCTGGTGGCGGCCACACACGGGCCGATCCACCTCGTCGAGGTCGACGGCGTCACCCACCGCATCAGCCGCGACGAAGGCGGCGTCGTCCGCTCGCCCGCCCCCGCGCTGGTGGTCGCGACGCCGCTGTCGCCCGGTGACGAGGTCGAGGCGAACGCGCCCATCCTCGTGCTGGAGAGCATGAAGATGGAGACGGTGCTGCGCGCGCCGTTCCGCGCCCGCGTCCGCGAGTGCCCGGTGTCCGTCGGCAGCCAGGTCGAGACCGGCGCGCCGCTGATGCGCCTGGAGCCCCTGTCCGACGGCACCGAGGACGAGGCGGCCGCCGAGACCGAGTCCGTCGAGATCGACCTGCCGACCGCGCCGGCCGGCGTGTCCGCGGCCGACCGCGTCGAACGGGGTCTGCAGGACCTGCGGAGCCTGCTGCTCGGCTTCGACGTCGACCCCGCCGAGCGCAAGCGGCTCCTCGCGGCGTACCTGGAGGCGCGCGCCGAGCTGGGCAACCGCCCGGTCGAGGGCGAGCTGGAGCTGCTCACCGTCTTCGCCGACCTGTCCGAGCTGAGCCGGAACACGCCGGGCGGCGAGCTCGACACCGAGCCGGGCAGCCCGGTGCACAGCCCACGTGAGTTCTTCCACAGCTACCTGCAGAGCCTCGACGTCGAACGCGCCGGCGTCACCGAAGGCTTCCAGGCCCGGCTGCGCCAGGTCCTCGGGCACTACGGCGTCGCCGACCTCGACCGCACGCCGGAGCTGGAGGCGGCGGTCTTCCGCATCTTCCTGGCGCAGCAGCGGATGCCGGCCGACGTCGCCGTCATCTCGGAGCTGCTGCGGCAGTGGCTGGCCGGTGCCACGCCGCTCGAAGCGCTGAGCCAGCGCGCCGGGCTCACCCTGGAGCACCTGGTCGAAGCCACGCAGGTGCGCTTCCCCGCGGTGTCCGACCTGGCCCGGGGCGTCGTGTTCCGCTGGTTCGCCCAGCCGCTGCTGCGCCGCAACCGCGCCGAGGTGTACGCCGCCGTCCGCACCGAGCTGCGGTACCTCGACCAGCACCCGGACGCGCCGGACCGCGCCGAGCGGATCCAGGCGATGATCACCGGCTCGCAGCCCCTCGTCCGGCTGATCGGGCAGCGGATCGGGCGGCCCGGCCGCGACCACGCGCCGCTGCTGGAGGTGCTGACCCGCCGCTACTACGGCAACCGCAGGCTGTCCGGGGTCGCGGTGCGCGACATCGCCGGCTGCCGGCTGCTGACCGCCGAGCTGAACACCCCCGAAGGCGTGCTGCCGCTGGTCACCACGGCCGTCGACATCGCCGACCTGCCCGACGCCGTCCGCGCGCTCGGCGAGGTGGCCACCGACGGCGTGGTGGCCGACCTGTACCTCCGGTGGGAGGACCAGCCGGACGTGGACGCGACCGCGGAGCGGCTCGGCGCGCTGCTGGCCGAGCACCCGCTGCCGGCGGGCGTGCACCGGGTCGTGGTCACCGTGGCCGGCACCGGCGGCGCGGTGATGCACCACCACTTCACGTTCCGGCGCGACGGCGCGGGCTTCACCGAGGACCGGGTCATCCGCGGTCTGCACCCGCAGATCGCGCAGCGGCTGCAGTTGCAGCGGCTGCGCGAGTTCGACCTCACCCGGCTGCCGTCGGCCGACGAGGAGATCTACCTGTTCAAGGCGGTGGCGAAGAGCAACCCGGCCGACGAGCGGCTGATCGCGATGGGCCAGGTCCGCGACCTGACGCCGCTGCGCGAAGCCGACGGCCGGCTGGTCGCGCTGCCCGCGCTCGAGGACGCGGTCACCGCGTGCCTCGACGGGATCCGGAACATCCAGGCGCAGCGGCCGCCGAACAAGCGGTTCGACACCAACCGGATCATGATGTACGTCTGGCCGCCGACCGAGCTGACCACCGAGGAGCTGAACACGCTCGTCCAGCGCATCCTGCCGACTTCGGTGGGGGCCGGGCTGGAGGAGGTCCAGTTCCTGGCCCGCCGCCGCACCGAGGCGGGCAAGCTGACCGAGCTCGCCGTCCGGGTCGCCTTCGATCCCGGGCACGGCGCGAAGCTGCACGTCGAGGCGCCGTCGACCGAGCCGGTGAAGCCGCTGGACGACTATCGCCTGAAGGTGCTGCGCGCGGCGCGGCGCGGCAACGTCTACCCGTACGAGCTGACCGGCCTGCTGGCCGGCCCGGGCGGCTCGTTCGTCGAGCACGACATGGACTCCTCGGGTGTCCTGGTCCCGGTGGACCGGCCGAAGGGCAAGAACACCGCCGCGATCATCGCGGGCGTCGTCACGACCACGACCGAGCGGCACCCCGAGGGCATCACCCGCGTCGTGCTGCTCGGCGACCCGACGAAGTCGCTCGGCGCGCTCTCGGAGCCGGAGTGCTCGCGCGTCATCGCGGCGCTCGACCTGGCCGAGCGGATGCGGGTTCCGCTGGAGTGGTTCGCCCTGTCGTCCGGTGCGCGGATCTCGATGTCCTCGGGCACCGAGAACATGGACTGGGTCGCCGCGGCGCTCAAGCGGATCGTCACGTTCACCCAGGACGGCGGCGAGATCAACATCGTGGTCAACGGCATCAACGTCGGCGCCCAGCCGTACTGGAACGCCGAAGCCACGATGCTCATGCACACCAAGGGCATCCTGGTGATGACGCCGGACTCGGCGATGGTGCTCACCGGCAAGCAGGCGCTGGACTTCTCCGGCGGTGTGTCGGCCGAGGACAACTTCGGCATCGGCGGCTACGACCGCGTGATGGGCCCGAACGGCCAGGCGCAGTACTGGGCGCCGAACCTGCCGGCCGCTCGCGAAGTGCTGATGTCGCACTACGACCACACGTACGTCGTGCCGGGCGAAGCCGGGCCGCGGCAGACGGCGACGACCGACCCGGTCGAGCGGGACATCTCGTCGTTCCCGCACGCGATCGTCGGCAGCGACTTCGCGACCGTCGGGGAGATCTTCTCGGCCGAGCACAACCCGGACCGCAAGAAGCCGTTCGACATCCGCACGGTGATGCGCGCGCTGTCCGACCAGGACCACCCGGTGCTGGAGCGCTGGGCGGGCATGGCCGACGCGGACACCGCGGCGGTGCAGGACGTGCACATCGGCGGGCGGCCGGTCTGCCTGATCGGCATCGAGTCGCGTTCGGTGCCCCGCCGCGGCTTCCCGCCCACCGACGGGCCGGACGCGTACACCGCGGGCACGCTGTTCCCGCGGTCGTCCAAGAAGACCGCGCGGGCGATCAACGCGGCCTCGGGCAACCGGCCGCTGGTCGTGCTGGCGAACCTGTCCGGGTTCGACGGCTCGCCGGAGTCGCTGCGCAAGCTGCAGCTGGAGTACGGCGCGGAGATCGGCCGGGCGATCGTCAACTTCGAGGGCCCGATCGTGTTCTGCGTGATCTCCCGCTACCACGGCGGCGCGTTCGTGGTGTTCTCGAAGGCGCTCAACCCGAACATGACGGTGCTGGCCCTGGAGGGCTCGTTCGCCTCCGTGCTGGGCGGCGCCCCGGCGGCGGCGGTGGTGTTCTCCGGCGAGGTGAACACGCGCACCGCGAACGATCCGCGGGTGACCGAGCTGCAGGCCCAGGTTTCGACGGCCGGCGGCGCTTCCCGCGCCACCCTCAACGCCCGCTTGGCGGAGGTCCAGTCGGCGGTGCGGGCGGAGAAGGTCAGCGAGGTGGCCGCGGAGTTCGACCGGGTGCACAGCATCCAGCGCGCGGTCGAGGTCGGCTCGGTGGACGCGATCATCAGCGCGGCGGACCTCCGGCCCCGGATCATCGAGGCCATCGAGCACGGCCTGAAGAAGTAGCTCGGATCGTCGAAGGGCGGCACTTTCCCTACGAAAGTGCCGCCCTTCGCCGTTGGGCGGGTTCGCGACTTTCGGGGGTATGGCGGGTTTGTGCCGGGCCGACACACTGTGCGTGCCGGTCCGGTGACCGTGGGCTCGTGATCGGGGCTCGTGGTCGCCGCCGGGCGTCCATCCGTGCGGCGTGAGGAGATCCCCCGATGGCGTCAAGGTCCCTGTCCCGGCTCGCCCTGGCGGCGACCGGTGTCGTGCTGTCCGCCCTGCTCGGCGGCACCGCCGCCGCGCAGCCCGCCGACACTCCCGTGTTCTGGCGCGTCCCGGCCACCGCCGCCCAGGCGCAGGCGCTGGGCGAAGCCGGTTTCGACGTCGAGGAGGGCGACGCCGGCACCGTCAACGTCGTCGGCGGGCGGGCAGTCGCGGCGAAGCTGCGGGCGCTCGGCTACCGGCCGACGTTCTTCGACACCGTCTACAAGGAACTCCCCGCCGAGGCGAACCGGCTCGCGGCCGATACGTTCTACGGCGGGTACCGCACCGTCACCGCCCACGAGAACCACCTGGCGCAGGTCGCCTCCGCGCACCCCGACCTGGCCACGAAGTACACGATCGGCCAGTCGTGGAAGAAGACGAAGGGCCAGGGCGGGCACGACATCCAGGCCATCTGCCTGACGAAGAAACAGGCCGGTGACTGCACGCTGTCGACGACGTCGACGAAGCCGAAGTTCTTCCTGATGGCCCAGATCCACGCCCGCGAGCTGTCCACCGGCGAGCTCGCCTGGCGCTGGATCGACTACCTCGCCGGCGGCTACGCCACCGACGCCACCGCGAAGTCCATTCTGGACACCACCGAAGTCTGGGTGGTGCCGATCGCCAACCCCGACGGCGTCGACGTCGTCGCCTCGGGCGGGAACTCGCCGAAGCTGCAGCGCAAGAACGCGAACAACAGCCGCGGCGGCTGCTCGGGCACGAACATCGGCGTCGACCTCAACCGCAACTCGACGTTCAAGTGGGGCGGCGACTCCAACTCCGCCTGCTCCGAGACCTACCAGGGCGTGAGCGCCGGCTCCGAGCCCGAAGTCCAGGCGGTGGAGAAGCTGGCCCGCGCGATCTTCCCCGACCAGCGCGGCACCGGGAACAACGACCCGGCGCCGTCGACCGCCAAGGGCACGATGATCACGCTGCACAGCTACGGCAACGACATCATCATCCCGTGGGGCTTCACGCAGGCCACCTCGCCGAACGACGCGCAGTACCGCAAGTTCGGCGCGAAGATGGCGGCCTCCAACGGCTACCTGGTGGGCACCAACGAAGAAACCGTCGGCTACGACACGACCGGCACCACCGACGACTTCACCTACGGCGAACTCGGCGTCGCCAGCGTGACGTTCGAGGTCGGCGGCTCGAGCGGCACCTGCGGCGGCTTCCTCCCGAAGTACACCTGCGTCGACAGCACCTTCTGGCCGAAGAACAAGGGCGCGTTCGTCACCGCCGCGAAGGCCGCGGCGGCGCCGTACCAGCAGTGACCCGTCAGGGACGGCAGACGTAGACGCAGTTCTGCGGACGCGGGGAACCGAGCACGTCGACGTGCCGGAACCCCGCGTCCGCGAGCATTTCGGTGGCCTTTTCCGTGCCCCACATGGCACCCAGCGCCGCGCCGCCCTCGGCCAGCGACGTCGTGGTGCAGTACATCAGGCTGATCGAGTAGTAGAGCGCGGCCATCGGGTCGCCGACGTTCTTCGCCACGTCGCTGGAGAAGTTCGTGTCCACCATGAAGAACAGGCCGTCCGGCGCCAGCGCGCCGCGGATCCGCCGCAGCACGACGTCCGGGCGGTCCTGGTCGTGGATCGCGTCGAACGCGGTGATCACGTCGTACGGCGGATCGGCGGACAGCTCGGCAGCGTCCCCGACGGCGAACTCGGCGTTCGGCAGCCCGGCCGTGGTCTCCCGCGCCTGGTCGACGACGCTCGCGGTGATGTCCAGGCCGGTGAACCGCGACGCGGGGAACGCACGGGCGGCGACCGCGATCGCGTTGCCGGTGCCGCAGCCGAGGTCCAGCACCCGCGCACCGGCCGTGAGCTTTTCCTTGAGACCGGGGACCGCGCCGAAGAAGCCGTCCACCAGGTGCTCGCGATAGATGTGCTTCCAGCTGTCGCCGGTCTTCGCGCCCAGCGTCTCGAGGTGGGGCCCGTACGCCGACCTCGGGACGCCGCCGCCTTCGGCGAACGCGCGTTCCAGCTCCGGCAGGATGCCGGTGAACGCCGTGAGCGTCAGCAGCGACGGCATGAGGTTCGACGCCGTCTCGCCGAGCAGGAACTTCGCGTGCTCCGGCGGGAAGGTGTACTCACCGGCGGCGTAGGTGAAGATCCCGCCGGTGACCATCGCGCCGAGCCATTCGCGGACGTAACGCTCCTCGAGCCCGGCCCGTTCGGCGAGCCCGGCGCTGGTGGCGGGCCCACGGGCGGCGGCTTCGAAGAGCCCGGTGCGGTGGCCGAGCCCGATCAGCATGGTGAGCGCGCTGCCCGTCATGGTCGCCGTCAGGTGCGCGGCGAAGTCCTTCTCCTCCATGCGATCCGACCTTACCGCCGGAGCGGGCGGACCGTCCGGTGTGGACGGCCCGCCCCACCGGGTCAGGCTTCCTCGTCCTCCAGACCGGCGTCGGCGAGCACCGAGTAGACGCGGCGGCGCGCGTCGGCGAGGATCTTCTTCACCTCGGCGACCTGCGCTTCGGTGCCGCTGTAGCCGACCTGGGCGGCCGCGCCGGACAGCTCCCCCAGCGCGTGCCACAGGGCCGCGAACCGGTCGGCGCCCGGCTCCTCCTCGGGCTCCTCCCAGAGGGCGGCGAACTCCGCCTCCCGGCCGGCGACGTGCTCCCGGCCGGCGTCGGTCAGCTCGGCGACCCGCCGCCCGCCGGTGTCGACCGTGTGGACCAGGCCCTCGTCCTCCAGCTGCTGCAGGATCGGGTACACCGAGCCGGGGCTGGGCCGCCACCGGTCGTGGGTGCGGCGCCGGATCTCCTGCATCAGCTGGTAGCCGTGCCGAGGCTCCTCCGCCAAGAGGGCCAGCACGGCCGGGCGCACCGGACGGGCCGCGGGCCGCCCGCCGCGGAACTCCCGCACGCGCTGCCACGAGCCACCACCGTCCCAGCCGCCCGCGCCGCCGAACGACCCGGGCCCGCCCGGGAACCCGGGAAACCCGGGGAAGCCGCCCGGCCGGCCGGGTGGTTGGGGTGGGTGGGGTGGCGGGGGTGGGAACCCGCCCGGGGGGCCGCCGCGCGCCAGCTCGGGGCCGCCGTCCCAGCCCTCGTGCCCCGGCGCACCGTGGTCAGGGTGACCAGGATGGCCGGGGTGACCCTGGTGCCCGTGGCCACCGAACAGGCCACCTCCGAAACCGCCGAACATCCGGCCCGCTCCAGCGCTCATGTCCATGCTTCACTCCTCGCGTTGTCGTATCGCCGACATTCGCACGATATATCGCCGTTGGATCGGCCGCAACCGGCCGCCAAGGGAGGAAGCAACGTTCGCCAGTGCCGCGACCGAGTTTCCGCGGGCTTCCGGAGGGGGCCTCATGCGCCCCAATGTGGCGTTGGTTGCGTCCAGCGCACCCAATGTGGCGTTCGTTGCGTCCAGCGCACCCAATGTGGCGTTCGTTGCGTCCAGCGCACCCAATGTGGCGTTGGTTGCGTCCAGCGCACCCAATGTGGCGTTCGGTGCGTTGGACGCACCGAACGCCACATTGGGGCGCATGAGCCGGACCCCCGAGGCACAGGCGAGCCTCGGCGACCACAGCGCGGGCGCAGGTGACCCGCGAGGCTCAGCCGGACTTGACCGCCAGGGCCAGCAGCTCCGCCGCCGGGCCGGTGAGCCGCCGTCCCGCCGGCCACACCGCCCGCAGCACCCGGCCCAGGTCCACGCCGGCCACGGCCACCGGGACCAGCCGGCGGCCGGCCACCTCCCGCACCACGTCGAGGTCGCTGATCACCGCGGGCCCGGCCCCGGCGATCACCGCGTTCCGCACCGACGACGCCGAACCCAGTTCCAGCAGCGGCCGCACCGGACCCGCCCCCGCACGCCGCAACGCCGCCTCGACCGTCTCGCGGGTCCCCGAGCCCGGCTCCCGCACCACCAACGGAGTCGCGGCCAGCTCCGCCGCGGTGAGCGGACGCCGTCGCCGCGCCCAGACGTGCCCGGGCGGGACCACCACGACGAGCCGGTCCACCGCGACGCGACGGGTCGCGAGGCCCGGCCACGGCCCCGGCGACTCGACGAAGCCGAGGTCCACCCGGCCGCGCGCGACCAGGTCGGCGACGTGCTCGGAGTTCACCACCTCGAGCCCGACGTAGGTGTCCGGTCCGGTCCGCTTGACCTCGCCGATCCAAGCGGGCACGAAGTGCTCGGCGAGCGTCATGCTCGCGGCGACCCGCAGTTGCGCGCCGCGCTGGGTGCGCAGGGCCTCCGCGCCGGTGCGCAGCCCGTCCACTTCGGCCAGCACGCGGTGCGCCCAGCCCGCGATGACCCGGCCGTCCGGGGTCAGCGCCGAGCCGCGCCGGGTCCGGTCCACGAGGGACAGTCCCAGCTGCCGTTCCAAAGTGGACAGCCGTTTGCTCGCCGACGGCTGGGCGATGCCGAGCGCCCCGGCCGCTTGGCCGATGCTGCCGAGGTCGTCGACGAGCACCAGCAGGCGCAGCGAGTCGAGATCGGGTCCGGTCATAGCCTGAGTCTATGACCTCCGCCGCGACCGGCGGCTACCGGAAACCCCGCCGCCGGGCGACGCTGGAGGCATGGCACTGACGTCGGCGAAACCGCTCCTGCCCGGCCTGGCGATCACCGGGCTCGGCGTCGCGGCGGCGTACGCGCTGAGCTCGGCCTGGCCGGTGGCGGGCGCGCTGACCGCCGCCGTCGCGCTGGGCATCGTCGCGGGGAGCACCCCGGTGCTCACCGAAGAGCACCGCGAAGCCGTCGCCCGCGTCACGAAACGCCTGCTGCGCGCGGGCGTCGTCCTGCTCGGGCTCCAGCTCGCCGTCCCCGCCGTGCTCGCGCTGGGCCCCGGCACGCTCGCCGCCGTGGTGCTGACGGTCGCCGTCACCTTCCTCGGCACGCTCGGCCTCGGCCGGCTGGTCCGCGTGCCGCGCGGCCTCGCCCTGCTGGTCGCCACCGGGTTCTCGATCTGCGGCGCGTCGGCGATCGCCGCGATGGAGGGCGTGGTCGACCGCGAGGACTCCGACGTCGCGACCGCAGTCGCGCTCGTCACGTGCTACGGCAGCTTCGCCCTCGGCGTGCTGCCCCTGCTGGCCCGCTGGTGGGGCCTGGACGCGACGCGGACCGGCAGCTGGGCCGGGATCTCGGTGCACGAAGTGGCCCAGGTCGTCGCGGCCGCCGGGCCCGCGGGCGCCGCGGCGGTGGGGGTCGCGATCGTCGTGAAGCTGAGCCGGGTCGTCCTGCTCGCCCCGGTGGTCGCGCTCGTCGGCGCCGCCGAACGCACCCGCCGCGGCGGGCACGCGCCGCTCGTCCCGCTGTTCGTGCTCGGCTTCCTGGCGATGGTCGCCGTCCGCGGCACCGGGCTCGTCCCGGCGTTCGCGCTCGACGTCGCGAAGACGGCGTCGACCCTCCTGCTCGCGGGGGCGCTGTTCGGGCTCGGCTGCGCCGTCCGGCTCGGCGCGTTGCTCCGCGGCGGCGGCCGGGCGCTGCTCCTGGGCCTGCTGTCCACGCTTCTGGTACTGGCGACCGGCTTCGGCACCCTGGCCGCGTTCACCTGAAGTTTCCCTCCAGGCAAGGCGATACAGGTCGTTATACGCCCGGTTGTACAGGTCTTGTACGGGCCGCGTCGAAGCTGTCGGCAAGACGTAGGACGTAGAATGACCTAGGGAGCTGCATCGTGAAAATCACCCGACTCGCCCAAGGCCTGCTGGCCGGGCTGCTGGGGTGCGCCGCCCTCGCCGTCCCGGCCGCCGTCGGCGCCGCCACCGCCCAGGCCGACGTGGCCAGCTCGGTGGTGTTCGCCAGGGGCACCGACAACCACGACTGTTACCGCATCCCCACCATCGTCAAGGCGAACAACGGCGACCTGCTCGCCTTCGCCGAAGGTCGCAACGACGGCGCCAGCTGGTGCAACGACCTGGGCAAGATCGACCTCGTGATGAAGCGCTCGATCGACGGCGGTAAGTCGTGGGGCCCGCTGGACACGGTCATCACCGCCTTCGGTGATGTGAAGGGCAACCCCGCGCCGATCGTCATCCCGAACAGCAACCGGATCGTGCTGCTGTCGACCATGCAGTGCTTCACCAGTCCCGACTGCGGCCGGATCCCGCGCGTGTCCATCAGCGACAACAACGGGGCGACGTGGAGCGCGCCGAAGGTGCTGACCACGGAACTCGGCTTCTCGACCGCGCCCGGCTGGCTGGCCACCGGGCCGTCCCACGGGATCGTGCTCACCCGCGGGGCGCACAAGGGCCGGCTCGTCGCCGGGATGAGCTACTCGAACATCGGCGCCCTGATCTACAGCGACGACAAGGGCAGCACCTGGCACCTCGGCGCCACCGACAAGCCGACGACGAGCGCGATGAACCCACAGGAGATCAGCGTCACCGAGCTCAACGACGGCCGGATCTACGCCGCCGCCCGCAACCAGGCGAACGACGGCAACAAGTGCCTCGAGGGCGGCACGCGCAATCGCGCCTTCGCGATCAGCTCGGATGGCGGCGCGTCCTTCAGCTCGAAGTTCGCCTTCGCGACCGACCTCGTCGCGCCGACCGTCGAGGGGTCGACGGGCCGCATGAGCGCCACTGACACCGGCGGCAAGTACAACCGCCTCCTGTTCGCCGCGCCGTCCCTCTGCGGCGAACGCAAGGACCTCCGGGTCCACTCGTCGTTCGACGAGGGCGCCAACTGGACCGGCACCGCCGGCAGCTTGCTCGTGTGGGGCGAGGACGCGGCGTACTCGGACATGGTTCCGCTGTCCGCGTCGTCGGCCGGAGTGATCTTCGAAGCAGGAACGGGGGGCGAATACCGCAACTCGATCCGCTACGCCACGATCACCGAAGCCGCGCTCGGCGCCCCGGCCTGCGGTGGCGGCTACAGCGTGATCGACTCGCAGCCGCTCGGCGCGGCGGGCACGGTGTACCTCTCGTACAACGCGGCCAACGGCAAGAACTGCGTCAGCACGATGAAGAGCGCGTCCACCGGGACGGCCACGGCGACCTCGGCCTACCTGGAGGTCAAGGGTTCGACGCGGGTCACCGACTCCGGCTCGTTCGGCTACTTCGCCGGCCCGGTCTCGGCGGCCGCGGCGGACAAGTGCGTGAAGTGGGGCGGCGCGACCGGTGACCAGGCCTACAACAGCGAGTTCGAGCACTGCAGCTGACCGCTCGTGGTGGCCGGGCCCGGCGGGTCCGGCCACCACCGGCCGGATGGGGCTGGCGGCCTACTCCGGAAGCAGGCACGAATCACACCCCGTTGGGGTAACAGCTCACGGATCCGGGCGATACCACGATCGTGCCCGGGGTGCCCGGGCCTGACGAACGGACCCTCAACCATGACTCGTCTTCGCCCGGGAGTGCTCGCCGCCGTCGGCGCCATCATCGTCTTCTGCGGCGCCTGCTCCGGTGGATCCCCCGCCTCGACGCCGGCGGCGGCCACCACGCAGCCGTCGACCTCGGCGGCTCCCACGCCGCCCGCGCTCGACGCGGCCGAGGTCGGCTCGGCGGTCACCGACGCGGCCAAGCAGGCCACCTCGGTGCACATCCGGGGAGCCGTCTCCGAGGGCGGCAGCACCACCCTGGACCTGCAGCTCGGCCAGGACCGTGCGACCGGGACGGTCACGCAGGACGGCACCGAGATCCCGGTCCTGCGGGTCGGGGACAAGTACTACTTCCGGTTCACCGACTCCCTGGTCAAGAAGGCCGGGATCCCCGCCGCCGCGGGCAAGCAGCTCACGGGCAAGTGGGTCCCCTCGACCGCGGCGGTCGGCGCGGGCATCGCCGAGGCGTTCAAGCAGTTCCTCGACTACAAGACGTTCCTCGACAACACGGTCGGCCAGCTCGGCAAGTCGACCTTCACCGGCGGCGAGCCGGCCACGGTCGACGGCGCCGCGGCCCTGAAGTTCACCAGCCCCGACGGCACGGCCACCGTCGCCGCGGACGAGCCGCACTACCTGCTGCGCATGCAGGACCCCAAGAGCGGCGCCATGGACTTCAGCGAATGGAACAAGCCGGTGACGGCGACGATCCCGCCGAAGGCCGAGATCTACTCCGGTCCTGGCTCCTGACCCAGGCAGGCTTTGCTCCTCGCGGCGGTCGCTTTCCTCGTGGAAGCGACCGCCGTGGTGTCAGTGCCCTCTCCGGCGAGCCCGAACGCAGCACACCGACTGGTTACCGGGCGGTCGGCAGCGGGAGCTCCTCCCGGTGAAGGTCCAGGAGGTCCGGGTCGTACTCGGCCAACAGGCTTTCGAACCTTTGCCAGCCGTTCACGCTCACGAACTCGGCTTCGCGGCGAGAGATCGGCACAATCCAGACAATCGCGGCACGGCGCCGTCCCACCACTGCTGATCGCACCCAAACCCGGCTCCCGTGAAAAGGACCAGCCCCGCAGCTGGCACCTCGCTGCGCGGCCGACCCATCCGCCTGGTACCACGGCATGAAGCGGCTACGCATCCACTGGGAACGCCGCGACGACATCCACGAAGCCTTCCTCAGCCTCGCCACCTGCATCATCTGCTACAGACACGTCCAACGATTCTGCCAGGAACTCTTAGCCGCGAATCAGTCGAACCACTCACGGAGCAGATCGTCCGCCATACGCGAGAGGATCGTGCACTTCGTCGGCAGCAGCGCGGCCGGATCGGACAGCCGCTCGACCAACCTTTCCAGACAATTCCGAACAATCCGATCACGACCGTAAAGCTGCTCGACCATGGAAGTCGATGTCAGCTCCAGGTAATCAGCCAGTCCTTCGCGCAGCTCGACGCAGACTGCCTCGCCGACGGCAACTTCCCCACTTGAATCCGCCAGAGCGGCCGACGCATCGACCAACCGCCACCCAACATATTGGTCGACCGCGAAGATCAACGACAGCCCTTGCGAGATATCCAGGAATGTCAATTCCTGATCAGCCGCAGAGCCGGAACCCATGAGGCAGGTAAGCACGTCATCAGATCCGTAATGTCGAACGGTGGTCGACGGGGAGAAGAAGTCAGCGATATCGACCAAACAAATTGCGCCACTCATCGAGCGTCCGCCCAACTCCGACTTGCGAGCGGGTTCCCATACCTGGTCGGGAACATGCAAGGCAGCACTGACGAGAACGCCGCTTCTATTGTCGAAGCGGAACTCATCCACCGAGACAGACGAGAACCAGTCGACACTCCCCACCGTATTCAGCACATGCGACTCGTGCTCACCGCGCCCCGGCAATGGACCAATCACCACCATCTTCTCATCGGCAATAAATCGCGGAAAAGCCTCGACGATGCGCTCGGAATCCACGACCACGCTTCGACCATGGAGACTCAGCTGAGAAGTCATGTCAATTTCTCCCTTCAGCCGCAGTCGCATTGCCGGGGGAAAATTTCACGCCCAGGCGGAAGCGTACCACCACCAGGAGCCCGCACTTCGCCATTGACAATCTCCATCTGCACCGACGAAATCAAATTCGTAGCACGTATCTCACGTGTGGGGCCCGACCAAGTCATCGACCATCAGCTGAATGGACGAGAAGGTTTGACGATCAACAGTCAATGGTGCAGCAAGCGTCTCGACCCAAGAAAGCCGATCGCTTTCACCGAGCTCGCGCCAGCGCGGATGAGACGCCGCGCGACTTGCCACCACAGCCCATAGGTGGGGATGTCGAGCAATCTGATACCAGGCAGCTTGCCGCTGACTATGTCCCGCCGACCCACTCGAGCGCAGCTCTTCGATCAGACTGTCTCGTAAGACCGCCAGCGCTGCGGCGTAGACAGGGCTACCGATCAGCAATTCCGATTCGTCTGCCCGTTCAAATTTCACCAACATTCCGGCACGAAGCAGCGCCTCCAGCTGATTTGTTGATTCCAGCTCGATCAGCACTGACATCAGAAGGGATTCCTTCCATGGTAGATGACATTTTCAGCGGGAATCTTCAGAGAACCTTCGAAGATCAGCTCATTCGGTTGCGATCCAGTTCGCAGTTCAACTCCCTCAGACATTCGAAATGCAAGAAGAAAATCTGCCTTGCCTGAGTACTTCGGGTTCCCAATAAAAATGTTCTGTTCAATTTCGGCCGGGCCTCCCATTTCCTGCGTCACATGCACCTTTCCAGCGTTCGCACCGATCCTCAGGCCTCCGCCAGGTGTCACGATGCCCGCATGCCCACCCTCACTCGTGTAGTGAAAATAGACATTATCATCAAGATTTTCCGCGATATTCTGCGCATCGTGAGCAGCCGAGTTACCACAGTTGTGGACGAGGACCGGGATGTCGCCCGCCAGCACATAGTACGTGTGCAGCTGGTCGATCGTCAGGTCGTAGGTGACCTCCGTCGAGTGATACGGCGTCACCTCCTCGACGGTCGCCTCACCCCCGTCCGCGGTCTGCAGACGGTCACCCACCCGCAAGTTCACCGCTTCCACGAACGCGCCACGCGTTACGTCGTAGAACGGGTGGTGGTACGTCGTGGTCACCGTCGCCGGAGCCGCCGAGGCCGTAGCCGCCCCACCTGTGACGACAGCGGCAGCCACCGCCAGGCCCGCCACCACGCGGCCGACCGCGCGGCGCACCCGGTTCGGCTTCACCTTCAGGTCCACGAAGTCGTGGTCCGTCTCGGTGACGATCACCCGATCCACCGGGTGCGCCTCCAGCCCCGCCTTGCCCGGCTGCGAGTTCGCAACCCGATCCCCCACCTTCAGCGCGGAGATCGGCTTCGAAGAACCATCGGCCAGCAGGACCTTCGTGGAAGCGAGGAAGCTGTGAATCGGACACGCCGCCGGCTCCTCCGCCGAACTACGTCCCCGAGCCCGCAAACCGCCCAACGCACCGAACGCCGCACCACCCACACCACCGGCGACCGCACCCGTCTTCGCCGCCGACAACGCACCGCCCACCGAACAATCACGGCCGCAGTTCAACCCGTAACCGGCCAACGCCGTCACACCGCCGCTGATCGCCCCCGAACCCGCACCCACCAGACCCTGCGTCGCCACCTCCGGCAACACGCCGTTCAACGCGTCCGACACCAGCTTGCCACCCAGCGGACCCGCCAAACCCGCGCCCAAAGCACCACCCAGCGCACCCAAACCGACCGCCTCGACCGCGCCCACCGCCGAACAGTTGTGCGCCTTCGAACAATCCATCCCGTACGACACCGCACCACCGACCGCGCCACCGATCGCCGCACACCCCACCGCGCCGATCCCCAACGTCGCCGCCGTACACGCCGCACCGACCACCACACCCGCCGCGATCCCGGCGATCGTCGACGCGTGCTCCTTCGCGAACGTCGCCACATGCGACGCCGCCGACGCCGCCGCGTGACCGACCGCCACCGCCGCCGTCGCCACCGCGTGAGTCACCGTCTTCGCCACCGACACCGCCGCGTGCGCCACCGTCCTCGCCGCGTGCACCACCGCATGAGCCGCCGTCTTCACGACTTTCGCCACGTAGTGGTACGCCGTCTTCACCACGTGGACCGCCGCGTGGTACACGTGCTTCACGAACCGCACCGCGCGGTGATAGGTGTTCTTCACCAGCCGCACCGCCGCGTGGTAGCCGTCCCGGACCGCGTTGTAGCCCGCCACCGCCACATGCACCAGCGGCTGCACCACATACGTGTTCACGAAGTGCGCCGCCGGCTGAATCACCTCGTGGTAAACGAACGACGCCGCCGGCTTCACGAAGGTGTCGGACACCCAGTCCCACAAGCCGTGCCCGGACGGGTCCGTGCCCGTCATCGGGTTGTCGTCCACATAGGCGAACTTGTTCGCCTCCATCGGATTCGGCACCGGGCTGTTCGACACCGTGTCCCGGTTCATGAACTGCCCGACCGCCGGGTTGTACCAGCGCGCCGCCATGTTCACATTCCCCGTCGACCGGTCCGTCCAACCCGACTGGTAACCCAGCTACCCCTCGGCTATCTCACTCGATATCTTGACATTTACTCCACAGGTCACTCACGACCGGATGCATCGACATCTCGGAATACTCACACTCAAGCTTTTGAATTTCCCGCTTTGCAACCAAGTGCACCGCGTGCGAGAACTCAGAAACCGACGCAGTCAATACTTGCTGCGCAAAGTTGCACTCGATGCGAACTTCATCGCCATTCCTTCGAAGGGAGACCCACTGGTCAAGTTCCGTAAAATTGTACGAGTATGCGGAATCATCACTACGACACATGCACCCGCCTCAGGCAAGCGGCTTCGCCATCTGACACAACCGAACCATCAGCGCCGCACCCTTCGCTCACTTGACCAAACCGGGTCGCGGAAGAATATGCGTGTCAATTGTCTCGTCCGAAAGTCGGACGGGCCGCCACAGTTGTGCACGAGGACCGAGATATCGCCAGCCAGCACATAATAGGTGTGCAGTTCGTCGATGGTCAGGTCGTAGGTGACCTCGATCGAGTGATACGGCGTCACCGCCACCACGTCTGCTTCGCCACCGCCCGCCGTCTGCAGGTGGTCGCCGACCTGCAGGTTCACTGCCTCCACGAACGCATCGCGTTATTCGACCCCCGACGCAGGGCAGGGGGCCGACTTGTCGCGCCACGTGTCACGTCGTAGAACGGGTAATACGTTGTCATCAAGATCGCCGGTGCGGCCGACGCCGTGGCTGCCTCGCCCGTCACCACCGCCGCCGCCGCCGCCGCCGCGGCAAGTCTCGCCGCCACGCGACCCACCGCACGACGCAAACCGCTCAGCTTCACCTTCACCCACGAAATCGTGGTCGGCCTGAGTGATCACTACGATAACCTGAAAGCGCTATTCGAAACGCTTGGCGATAACCCAAATATCATACTCTTCGGTTGTCACGCCACAGACAACAGTACCATCGATGGACATCGCCACAAACTCTGGCTCTTCCGCAATCGCGGCAAGGTGATGCGCCATTACAGGCACGCGCCCACACCGTACTCGCGCCCACGGAAGACTACCCAACTCTGCACCTCCCACACTGACAAGGAAATCCTTATTCCCATCAAGCATTCCCACCTCCGACCCAAGCCTTCTCCACAAAGAATCGACTTCGTCAAGATACTTCGAACCGGAACGACGGCCGACTGTTGACGACGGAACAACGCTCCCACCGATAATCAGTCTCCACGCCTCGGCCGGCTCCGGAACTTGACCAGACCAAGCTCTGTCGACCACCTCAAGCCGCGCAGCTTCAAGCATTCGATCGCGCGTTTCGAAACTCACGGACCCACTGCTCGCCTTCATAGTACAAGTGATGACTGCCACCAACTGGTGAATACCGTTCAAATTCACCCAACGCGATCCGGGAGGTTCCAGGAGTTGAACCGGGTGATCGTCGGACCTTCGAGACAGACCGAAGTGACCGCGCAGCGGTGTCAGCCGTTCACCGGGTGGCCAGGGGGAGCTCCTCTCGATGAAGATCCAACAGGTCCGGATCATGCTTGATCAACTCGTTCTCGAACTCTCGCCAGCCGTTCGCACTGACGAACTGAGCTTCGCCTCGAGAGATCGGCACTATCCACACGATCGCGGCACGGTGTCCGTCGTCCAGGTCCACGCCCGCGAAGCCATCGTCGTAGTAAACCGGCGCCGCGGCGTACCACGCTTCCATCCGGCTCCCAGGGACCAGCGGACCTCGGGGGCCGATCACGTCCCCACGCAGAAGTGCTCGGCCGGAAGCCAAAAGTTCGTCGGCTACTTGCCCAACGAGGCCTGGTAGGTATTCCGTGCCCGGGCCGCCCCGCTCGCCGGCAAGGAGTTCCAGGCGCAACTTCCGCCCGGACCTCGGCGACACCAGATCATGGCGGCTCAAGCCGATCGTCGAAAAGGATTGGACACCGGAGATCGTGCCGTCCGCGAAGGCGGCAACCCGGAACTCTCGTGGCCGTCCATCCGAATCTTTCGACCAGCCAGCGGCGATGAGGCCCAGATGCGCCTCCAAGTGTTCGATCAGTCCCATACCTCATCCGCCGAATCTCGAATCGTCGTTCCCCCACTCCGGTTGCACGCAGGACACTCGAGGCTTGTTCCCTGCTGGTACCGTAGTCGTCCGCGCTTCAGGTCAACTGCGGCGGCCACGGCTTTGCACCAGGCGCCAGCACCCTAAGACAACGCAACGGATGATCGGCCATCAGCGCAAACCTGATGGCGTCTTCGACGGATTCTCCGAGTTCCCATATCCACCCCAGACCCGTGGCCACTACATGTCCTGACGCACCAACAAAGACACTCGATGAGCTTAACCACTCAGCGAAGGGATACCACACATCCCCAAGCTCCTGGCTGAGCTCCTCAGCTAGAGCGAAGTGCCCAGAACCAGCGAGTATCGGATCCACGTTCAGCGGCTCATCGTTACTGAAGTTTGGCCCTTCGGTATTGACCGGGCCAATCTCAAGCCCGCCGAACGAACGAAGAGACTCGGCCGCGATATCAGTCAAGTGGTACCCCTGCGAGCCTAGTTCCGCTTCCCATGCAGAGATGTCGATTTCCCGATCAGGTGTCCAACCCGCGACTCTGAGCTCTTCCAGTACCGGCGAAGGAAACACCCGTGGCATAGTCACCATTACCCCACTCCAATTCCGAGTCCTTCAAGCAACCGTTGACATCTCCCACACGGAAATGCAGGGGTGCCTTGTTCAGCCGCGCGCGACGACATTGGATTCCGAACGTTTACGGTGCGCATCATGCCACCAGAGATTGCAGACGGCCCCTCCGCCGCGTACGCCTGGATGAGGTAGCCAACCTCTGCGCAGCCACCGTGATGTCCAGCAGCGGAAACCGCATCTTGCAGTTCTGGCATGTCTTGCAGCTCACCTGCCGTCCCGTGGCGGTTCGTACTGTAGTATTTCTCTCCGGACGGCGACGTGTACTCCGATGCGAACTTGGTGCCCGGCACCTCGCGCTGACTAGCCGCAAAGTCCTCGAGCGCTTCGCCGCAGTTGTGGACCAGGACCGGGACGTCGCCGGCCAGCACATAGTACGTGTGCAACTGGTCGATCGTCAGGTCGTAGGTGACCTCGGTCGAGTGGTACGGGGTCACCTCCTCGACCGTCGCTTCGCCGCCGTCCGCGGTCTGCAGGTGGTCGCCCACCCGCAGATTCACCGCTTCGACGAAGGCTCCGCGTGTCACGTCATAGAACGGGTGGTGATACGTCGTCGTCAAGGTCGCCGGTGCGGCCGAGGCCGTAACCGCGCCGCCCGTTACCGCTGCCGCGGCCACGGCGAGTACCGCCGCCGCCCGGCCGACCGCCCGACGCGCCCGGCTCGGCTTCACCTTCAGGTCGACGAAGTCGTGATCCGTCTGGGGCACGATCACCCGATCGACCGGATGTGCCTCCACCCCGGCCTTCCCCGGCTGCGAGTTCGCGACCCGATCCCCCGCCTTCACCGAGGAAATCAGCTTCGAAGTTCCGTCTGCCAACAGCACCTTCGTGCCCGCGAAGAAACTGTGCGCCTCGGCAGTCTCACACTTCGAAGAAGGAGCTTCCTCCTCCGCGGCCGAGCTGCGACCCCGGGGCCGCAGACCACCCAACGCCCCGAACGCCGCTCCCCAGACACCCCCGGCCAGCGCACCCGAACCCGCCGCCGACAACGCACCACTCACCGAACAGCGCCGCCACAGTTCAGCCCATACCCCGCCACCGCCGTGACACCACCGCTGACCGCGCCCAAACCCGCACCCACCAGGCCCTGGGTCGCCACCTCCGGCAACTACCTTGCCCTGCCGCGATAATCCGCCTGATCAGGTACATTCCGGACAGGTTGCGGACTGGTCGGCGGCAACGGTTGCCCAACCGAGGCCGAGGCGCCGCCATGCCGGTGGCCTCCACGCCTCACACCGGCAACGCCCGGGCTCATCAGCTCGGCAACTGGCGCCGGTGCACCTGGGAAAGGGCACTCTCCTGAATCTCGATCGAGCCGGCATCGACCTTGCCGACAAGCCAGCTGCGCAACTCGCGGTAATCAACCGCGGGAGGAATGTCGACAGCCACCAGGCTGCCGAATTGACCCGCCGACTCCCAGCTACACCCTGCCTCGCGCAGCCTGGCTTCCACCGCCGACCTCTCGGCGTCCCCGATGAACACGATCCTGATCGCGGAATGCCCTGACTCTGCGGTGAACTCCTCGAAAACGAGCTCCCTGCGTTCGTGGTCAGGCCGCACTCGAACAAGGTCTCCAAATGCGATTCCCCGCGCGAAGAACGGCGTATTGACGAGCTTGATCTCCATTCTCACGTCGGTTTTCTCGCCCCACAGCCTCTCCACCGATACGGGAGGCCACCCGGGACGCTCCGGTTCGAGATCGAAGGCGACCTTGAACAACCTGGAGCCGTCCGCGGACCGAGGGGGGTCACTACTGTCACTCACGTCCACCTCTCACCACCCCTCGGGCAAAAAGTCTCGCAGTTCATTGTCCCACTCTAGGTGCGATTCCAGTCGGCCGTTTCCCCCACATTGGGGGCGCGTGCGGGTGCACGCGAGTGCCTCACCGTAGACGAGGCTTGCTGCACCGCTTTCCTTGCCCTGCCGCGATAATCCGCCTGATCAGGCATAATTCGGACAGCTTGCGGGACCGGTCGGCGGCAACAGTTGCCCAACCGAGACCGAGGCACCCGCCGATTCAGGAGAGTGCTCCCTACCTCGCGCAGCCTGGCTTCCACCGCCGACCTCTCGGCATCCCCGATGAACACGATCCTGATCGCGGAATGCCCTGACTCTGCGGTGAACTCCTCGAAAACGGAACCGCCGTTCCTTGTCACGAGGCCGTGGCCGCCCCGCCCGTAACGACAGCGGCAGCCACCGCCAGGCCCGCCACCACGCGACCGACCGCGCGGCGCACCCGCCTCGGCTTCACCTTCACGTCCACGAAGTCGTGGTCGGTCTCGGTCACGATCACCCGATCGACCGGATGCGCCTCCAGCCCCGCCTTCTCCGGCTGCGAGTTCGCAACCCGATCACCCACCTTCAGCGAAAAGATCGGCTCCGAAGAACCATCAGCCAGCAGCACCTTCGTGGAAGCGAGGAAGCTGTGAATCGGACAGGCCGCCGGCTCCTCCGACGAACTCCGACCCCGAGCCCGCAAACCACCCAGCGCCCCGAACGCCGCCCCACCAACACCACCCGCCGCAGCGCCCGAACCCGCCGCCGACAACGCACCCGACACCGAACAGCTCCGGCCACAGTTCATCCCGTAACCGGCCAACGCCGTCACACCACCGCTGACCGCCCCCGAACCCGCACCCACCAGACCCTGGGCCGCCACCTCCGGCAGAACACCGTTCAACGCATCCGACACCAGCTTGCCACCCAGCGGACCCGCCAGCCCGGCACCCAACGCACCCAAACCGACCGCCTCGACCGCGCCGACCGCCGAACAGTTGTGTGCCTTCGAACAATCCATCCCGTACGACACCGCACCACGGACTGATACGCGACTTTCACCCGTCAAGGTGCGTTCAAAGCATCGAAACTGTTGCTTGAGACTACCGTCCAGGAGGCGCACTGCCAAGAGTTCGCATGAATTCTTCCCGATCGCCTATCGCGTAGTATGCCTCGTATACCGCATTCAATGTAGCACTCAGAGAGTCTTCCAATGCGAACCCGACTGCAGCCACCGCACGAGCCTTGGCAAAGGCGGTCAAATATTCATCTTCAGTCGCAGAGCCGATTTCGACTGCCTCCTGAATATCCCAGGCCCTCTCGTCAAGTTGTTGCGTCAGAGCACCGACCTCGTCTCGAATCGACGGATCGACTTTTCCTATGTGACGCAGCCCGTTCGTCGCATCGATGACAACCTGGTCCGATAGACCCGTTCGCTCAACCGCCAGCTTACATATCCTTTCGACGATCTGGCGCCTCTGCTCAACCGAAGCGGCTCCAAGCATCTCGACCAACTCCGGAGAAATCCGCATTAGTCCTGACTGACTCATTTCAGCGGACTTCCCGGTATCGCTCCCGCATCCTCAATAGCCGAGGCGCACGCTGGGCAGATCGGCCGTCCGGCACCAACCACCATGGGTTTGATTCCGTTTTCTCTCATGTAGTCGAGGATACTCACCTCGGCGTGACCTGCGCCGGTCGCCACCTCCTCACCCAGTGCGATGGCATCTCGGACGCCTGGCCTAAGGTAGCCGTTGGGTTCACTCGTCCCAACGACGGTGCGAGGAACGCCATTCGCATCAACACCTTCGCCGACACCCATCGTCACCCGGCCTTGTGATCCTGCCGGCAGCTTGGCCTGCAACTCTGCAGCTCGTGGTCCAGCCGCAGAGCCGCAGTTGTGGACCAGCACCGGGGTGTCGCCAGCGAAGACGTAGTACGTGTGCAGCTCATCGATCGTCAGGTCGTAGGTGACCTCCGTCGAGTGATACGGCGTCACCTCCTCGACGGTCGCCTCACCCCCGTCCGCGGTCTGCAGACGGTCACCCACCCGCAAGTTCACCGCTTCCACGAACGCGCCACGCGTTACGTCGTAGAACGGGTGGTGGTACGTCGTGGTCACCGTCGCCGGAGCCGCCGAGGCCGTAGCCGCCCCACCTGTGACGACAGCGGCAGCCACCGCCAGGCCCGCCACCACGCGGCCGACCGCGCGGCGCACCCGGTTCGGCTTCACCTTCAGGTCCACGAAGTCGTGGTCCGTCTCGGTGACGATCACCCGATCCACCGGGTGCGCCTCCAGCCCCGCCTTGCCCGGCTGCGAGTTCGCAACCCGATCCCCCACCTTCAGCGCGGAGATCGGCTTCGAAGAACCATCGGCCAGCAGGACCTTCGTGGAAGCGAGGAAGCTGTGAATCGGACACGCCGCCGGCTCCTCCGCCGAACTACGTCCCCGAGCCCGCAAACCGCCCAACGCACCGAACGCCGCACCACCCACACCACCGGCGACCGCACCCGTCTTCGCCGCCGACAACGCACCGCCCACCGAACAATCACGGCCGCAGTTCAACCCGTAACCGGCCAACGCCGTCACACCGCCGCTGATCGCCCCCGAACCCGCACCCACCAGACCCTGCGTCGCCACCTCCGGCAACACGCCGTTCAACGCGTCCGACACCAGCTTGCCACCCAGCGGACCCGCCAAACCCGCGCCCAAAGCACCACCCAGCGCACCCAAACCGACCGCCTCGACCGCGCCCACCGCCGAACAGTTGTGCGCCTTCGAACAATCCATCCCGTACGACACCGCACCACCGACCGCGCCACCGATCGCCGCACACCCCACCGCGCCGATCCCCAACGTCGCCGCCGTACACGCCGCACCGACCACCACACCCGCCGCGATCCCGGCGATCGTCGACGCGTGCTCCTTCGCGAACGTCGCCACATGCGACGCCGCCGACGCCGCCGCGTGACCGACCGCCACCGCCGCCGTCGCCACCGCGTGAGTCACCGTCTTCGCCACCGACACCGCCGCGTGCGCCACCGTCCTCGCCGCGTGCACCACCGCATGAGCCGCCGTCTTCACGACTTTCGCCACGTAGTGGTACGCCGTCTTCACCACGTGGACCGCCGCGTGGTACACGTGCTTCACGAACCGCACCGCGCGGTGATAGGTGTTCTTCACCAGCCGCACCGCCGCGTGGTAGCCGTCCCGGACCGCGTTGTAGCCCGCCACCGCCACATGCACCAGCGGCTGCACCACATACGTGTTCACGAAGTGCGCCGCCGGCTGAATCACCTCGTGGTAAACGAACGACGCCGCCGGCTTCACGAAGGTGTCGGACACCCAGTCCCACAAGCCGTGCCCGGACGGGTCCGTGCCCGTCATCGGGTTGTCGTCCACATAGGCGAACTTGTTCGCCTCCATCGGATTCGGCACCGGGCTGTTCGACACCGTGTCCCGGTTCATGAACTGCCCGACCGCCGGGTTGTACCAGCGCGCCGCCATGTTCACATTCCCCGTCGACCGGTCCGTCCAACCCGACTGGTAACCCAGCCGCCCCTTCACGTCCGCCGACGCCAGCACGTTCCCGAACGGGTCATACGACGTCGAACCGGCCAGCGCGGTCCCGGTCGCCGTGAACGTCCCCACCACGTCGGTGTGCTGGTCCACGAACGCGAACGCACCGCTCCCGCCGGAGGCGATCCCGACCAGGCCGCCGCCCGGGTCACGGCTGTAGGTCGACGTGCCGTCCGACGCGATCGCGTTGCCCATCCCCGAGAACGAGAACGTCGTCGTCGCACCCGACGCGATCGTCGTGTCGGTCAGGTTCCGCTGCAGCGCGTCGTAGCCGAAGCTCTGCGTCCCCTGGACGACCATCTGGCCGAACGCGTCCGAAGCGGACACCAGGGAACCGGTCGACGATGCGCGTTGCCGCAACGTCCCCCGCGCGCTGTAGCTGTAGGTGTTCGACCCGTCCGACGTCAGCTCGTTGCGCTCGTCGTAGGTGTACGTCGACGAGCCCACCTGGGTCCGGTTGCCCGAAGCGTCATAGCCATAGGCCACCGTGCTCACGCCGTTGTTCCACGACGCCAGCCGGTCGGCCAAGTCGTAGGTGTAGGTGTTCGCCGCCGAACCCGCGAACCCGGCCGTCGTCTTCGACGTCAGGTTGCTGTTGCCGTCGTAGCCGTAGGTCACCGACGCGATCGCCGCTCCCCCGGCTGTCTTGAGCGCGTCGCCGGTCAGGCGGTGCAGGCCGTCGTAGGAGAACGTCCGCGCGTTGCCCGTGCCGTACTTCACCCCGCTGACCTGGTTGAGCGTGTTGTAGCTCAGGGTCTGCGTGCCGCCGGTGGCCGCGTCGGTGATGGTCGAGAGCCGGTCGGTGTTGTCGTAGCCGTACGACGTGGTGCCCGCCGCGTCGGTGCGCGAGGTCATCAGGCCGTCGGTGTTGTAGGCGAACGACGACGATCCCGCCGAACCGCTCGCCGTCAGCAGGCCGCCGCGGTCGTTGTAGGTGAACGTCTCGCTCGAAGCCACCTGGTGGTCCGAGTGGCCGGTGACGCCCGCTTCCGCGGTGGCGGCCGAGGTCATCCGGCCGCCGGGGTCGTAGCCGAACGTCCGGGTCGCGGTCGCCGCGTCGGCGCCGCTGCCGGACTGGCTGACCAGGTTCCCGTCGTCGTCGTAGCCCGCCGACACGGTCACCCCGCCCGGCTCGGTCCGGGTGACCGGGCGCCCCGCCGCGTCGTAGACGGACGTGAACGTCCTGTCTGCGTCCGCGGTGTAGGCGGCCGTGGCCGGCTCGACCAGGGCCTCCGGGAGGTTCCAGGCGTTGAACCGGGTGATCGTCGGGTTGCCGCGGCCGTCGGTGAACCGGGTCCGGTTGCCCGCCGCGTCGTAGCCGAACGACGTCGTGATCGACGCCGTGGCCGAGACCGGCTGGATCTCGCTCGCGAGCCGGTTCCCCGCGTCGTAGGTGAACGTGCGCGCGGTACCGCGTCCGTCCACACTGGACGTCAGGCGGCCGCCGGCGTCGTAGGTCGCCGACGTCTGCTGGAGCACCGCGCCCGTCGCGTCCTTGCGGGCCACCTGCACCGGACGGCTCGACTGGTCGTAGGCCGTCACCGTCGAGGTGCTGTCGGCGGCGGTGACCGTCGTCCGCTCCCCGAGGTAGCTGTAGCCGTACCGGGTGGTGTTCCCCGCCGGGTCGGTGACCGAGGTGGTCTCGCCGAGGGCGTTGTAGCCGTAGGACGTCACCGCGCCGGCCGGCGTCGTGGTCGACGCCAGGTGCGCACCGCCGGGGTTGCTCGCCGAAGCGGCGTAGGAGTTCGTCGTCGTCGCGGTCAGCGTCGAGGGGTAGCGTTCGAACGCCGTCGACGTCAGGGGCCGGGACAGGAAGTCGTAGGTCGCCTCGGTCCGGGCGCCGTTCGCGTCGACGACCGAGAGCCGGTCGCCGTTGGTGTCGAACGTCGACACCACCTTCGCGCCGGACGGCCTGGTCACCTGGGCCAGGTCGCCGAGCTGGTCGTAGGCCAGGGTCGTGACGTGGCCGAGCGGGTCCTTCTCGGCGACGACCTGCCCGAGCTTGTCGTACGTGCGCACGGTCGTCGCCGTGATCGGCGTGCCGCCGGGCGGGGTGTAGTTCGGGTTGGTGACCGAAACGGCCTGCCCCTCCGCGTCGTAGACCGTCGTGATCTGGTTGCCGTCCGGGTCGACGGCTTCGACCGGCTCGCCGAAGGTGTTGTACCCGGTGGTGGTGACCGGGTGCACGGCGGTGGCCGGGCCGCCGTTCGTCTCGGTGTTCACGGTCGGCGCGGTCGTCACCGCGGGTTTCCCGGCCTCGTCGTAGGCGTACGACGTCGTGTTGCCTCCTCCGTCGGTCATCGACGTCGGCAGGCCGCGCTGGTCGACGGTCCAGGTCGTCGTCTCCGCCGCCGACGAGGCGGCGGTGCCGCCGTTGCGGCCTCCGTTGTAGACGGTCGTGACGTCGGCGGCCGTCAACGCCCGCGAGTAGGCCTGGACGCTGTCGACCTGGCCGGTCGCGTAGTTGCCGTTGGCACCGAGGTACCAGCCGTGGCCGATCACCAGCGGGCCGCCCGACGCCATCGGCGACGGGTCGGTCGTGCTCCCGGCCGCCGCGCCGTTGACGTACAGCGTCATGGCGCCGGTGCCCGAGTTGTACACCCCCGCCAGGTGCGTCCACACCCCGGCCTGCGCGTCGGCCGACGACTCCGCGCGATAGGCGGTGGCGTTGGACGCGTCGGTGCCGAACCGGGAGAACGACCACTTGTGCGTGCTCGGGTCGTACTCCAGGTAGAGGCCGCTCATCACGGCGCCCTTCTGGATCACGTACGTCTGGAACGCCGAGCCGAGCGTGGCCGGCTTGACCCAGGCGGAGACGGTATAGCTCGCCGCGGTGTTGAGGACCGGGCCGTTGGTGGCGATCTGGGAGCTCGTGCCGTCGAGGGTCGCGGCGCCGCCGGACCACGTGACGGCCGAGGCCGCCGCGGTGTTGCCGGTCCCCGAAGAGTCGGTGACCGTGGTGCCCGAGGTCTGGTTCAGCTTCCACCAGCCGACCGGGTGCCCGGTGCCGTCCGCGGCCACCGACCGGGAGGTGAGCACGCCCATCGGGTCGTAGGACGTGCTGACCGTGCGGCTGGCCCCTGACGGGTCGGTCTGCGTGCTCGTCGCGACCTTGTCGTCCGGGGTGTAGGACACCGACGTCGTGCGCGCCGCGCCACCCGGGTCGTCGACGGCCTGGAACACCCGGCCCGCGGCGTCCACAGTGGAGGCCGAGGTGTTCGCGCCGTTCCCGGTGACCTTGCCGACGAGGTTGCCGGCCGCGTCGTAGGTGTTCGACTCGGTGACGAACGACTGCGTGCCGCCCGGGTTCTTCTTGGTGACCGTCGCGGTCAGCCCGTTGTCGGTGTAGGTGTAGGCGGTGACGTTGCCCATCGAGTCGGTTTCGGACGCCAGCCGCCCGGCCGGGTCGTAGGCGTTGGACTTCTGGGTCACGAACGTCGCGGGCGTCGGGTCGGCGGGGTTGCCGGTCGACCAGAAACCCTGCGTGAGCAGTCGGCCTTCGCCGTCGTAGGTGAAGTCGGTTTCAGTGCCGTTGGCGTCGGTCTCGCTCTTCTTGTTGCCGTAGACGTCGTAGGTGTAGGTGGTGACGTTGCCGTTCGCGTCCGTGGTGGAGGCGACCTGGTCCTTGTCGTTGTAGGTCGAGCTCGTGGTCCGGGCGGCGTCACCGCCGGTGCTGTCGGAGACGGTCTGGGAAGTGACGCTGCCGTCCGCGTTGTAGACGCTGGTGGCGACGGCGGTGTGCACCGCTCCGGTCACCCGGTCGGTCACCGCGGGGTCGGTCTGCGTGACGACCTGGTCGTTGCTGTCGTAGGTGTAGGACGTGACCAGGCCCGCCGGGAAGCTGTCGGAGACCGCCGTCTTCGTCAGCACGCGGCCGAGCGCGTCGTAGGTGAAGCGGGTGACCAGGCCGTCGGCGTTGGTCGTGCTCGCGACGTCGCCGTTGTGCAGGTACGCGATCCGGTTGACCGCGCCGCCGGGTGAGGCCGTCTTCACCGGCAGCCCGGCGGGGACGTTCCCGGAGTCGGCCGCGGGGAAGGCGGACGTGCCGTCGCTGTAGGTGATCGTCGTGGTGCGGCCGTTCGGGAAGCCCGGCACCGGCGGCGTGGTGACCGTGGTGCGGTTGCCCGCGGTGTCGTAGCCGAAGGTCGTCAGGTAGGCCGGGTCGGTCACGCTCGACGACCGCGGGTCCCGCGAGGTCAGCATCAGGTCGTTGCGCGCGTCGGCCGTCGTCAGCTGCGCGGTGGTGTCGTCCGGGAAGTACGTCGAGTAGGACGTCGAGCACTTCTCGGCGGCCTGGTCCTGGCAGGTCGTCTGCGAGACGACGTTGCCGCGGACGTCGTGGCCGACGGTGACCACGTTGCCGTTCGGGTCGGTGGTCGTGTGCAGGAAGCCCGAGGTGTCGTAGCCGTAGGTGGTGCGCTTCCCGTTCGTGTCCGTTTCGGACACCTTGTGGTTGCCCGCACCCGGTTCGTACTGCTGCACCGCCGTCTTGCCCGCCGGGTCGGTGATGGTCGACGTCGTGAGCGGCGCGAGGCCCTGCGAGTTGCCCGCGGCCAGGAAGTGCTGGGTGACCTGGGCGGCGGTCAGCGCCGACCGGTAGTAGGCGACCTCGCCGAGCGAGCCGTTGAAGTAGTTCCAGGTGTTCCCGGACGGCGCGGCCGGCCAGCCGTTGCTGTTGTAGACGCCGGCGCCGGCGAAGTTCAGCGGGTCGCTGTTGAAGATCTGCGCCGACAGCGTGCCGACCTGCAGGCCGTCGAGGTAGAGCACCTGGCTGGTGTTCGCGCCGCTGAGCACGACGTGGTGCCACTTGCCGTCGTTCACCTTGCCCGGCGAGGCCATGCCCGCGACGGAGTTGTCCCAGAAGTGCCCGTGCAGCTTGCCGTCCGTGCCGACGTACAGCACCGGCATCGCGCCACCGGACGGGTTCGCGGCGCCCAGCGCCGAGTTCCCGGTCGAGAACAGGGTGCCCGCCGCCGTCGACGTGGTGTTGAACCACAGCTCGACCGACGCGGTGGTCGACGCGCTCACCAGGTGGTCGGGCAGCGTGACGCCGGCGACCGTGCCGGGGAACTTCGCCGCGGTCGAGTCGGTGAACGGGCCGGCCACGCCGAGCGTCGCGTTCGTGTAGGCCGACGGCCGGTAGTTGACCTCACCCGCGGGCGAGGCGGTGCCGGGCGCGTCGGCGAGCCGCTGGTAGAGCTCGGGTTGCGAGCCGAGCACGGCACCGCGGTAGACCTGGCTCGACCCGGTGGCGGTCAGCGGCGCGTACTTCCAGGTGCCGCCGTTCTCGTCGCCGATCTGCGTGACCGCCTGGGAAACCGGGTCGTAGGACACGGTCGTGTGCACCGCGCCGGACGGGCGGGTGATCGAGGTGAGCAGGCTCGCCTGCTGCTTGCCGGCCTGGTAGAGCGGCATCTCCTGGACGCCGGGCACGGACCGGTCCCAGATGCCGACGTCGGCGATCTGGCCGTTGAAGAACGTCGCGGTGCCGGGCTGACCGCTGTGGGACTGATCAGGCCAGGCGTTGCCGAGGAAACCCGCGCCGATGAAGCGGTTCTGTGGGCCCATCGGGACGATCGCGCCGTTCGAGGACCCGACGAACTGGCCGTCGAGGTACATGCCCTGGCTGGTCGAGGAGTGCGTGAACACCACGTGGTGCCAGGCGTTGTCGTTGACCGGGTTGGCGGTGGTGATCGTCTTGTCAGTGCCGCCCGTCCAGTACTCGCCGACCAGCTTGCCGTCGTTGCCGACGTACAGCGCCGGCGTGTACTGCGACGCCGGGCTGGTCGTCTCCGTCAGCGGCATGGTGCTGTAGGAGAACAGGACGCCGTTGGTGGCCGCGGTCTTGAACCACATCGACACCGACATCGTGTTCGGCGCCGAAGCGTCCGCCCGCGGCAGCTGCAGGTACGACGACGTGCCGTTGAACCCCGCCGCCGTCGCCGAGGACCCGGCCAGCGGACCGGCCTGGCCGAGCGTGACGTTTTGGTAAGTGGCCGCGTCGGTGCCTTCGTTGGTGAGCACGGCGCTGGCGGCGGTCGTGCCGGTCGTCTCGGCCAGCGGCCAGAACGAGTGCGGGCCGAGGTCGAGGATGCTGGTGCGGTACGGCGAACCGGAGGTGTAGCCGTACCTGGTGCAGTCGGTGGTCGTGCCGGGCGGGCAGACGGCGGTGAGCTGGTCCCCGGTGTAGCTGTAGGTCCAGGTCAGCGGCGCGCCCGCGGTGAGGTCGTCGGTCGAGACCGAGGTGACGTGCGGGTTCGTGGCGCCCGCCGGTGTGGTCCAGGCCAGGTGCAGCGCGCGCCCGGACACCGCGGACGTCAGCGCGGCGGGGTGCCCGCCGGACACGGTGAGGTTCACCGCGCGGCCACTGGCGTCCGCGATGGACGACAGCTGGTAGGCGCCGGAACCGAGGGCCTGGGTGAACGTGTAGACGGTGTCGTTCTTGTCGGTGAGGCTGTACCCGCCGGTGATCGCCTTGAAGGTGGCGAACCGCCCGGCCGGCGGGGAGAAGGTGCCGTCGGCGTTCTTGCCGTACCCGACTTCGGACCCGTCCGGGTAGGTCACCAGGACGCTCACGACCGTGCCGGAGCCGTCGAAGTCGTACTGCTCGGCCGCGCGCGCGTCGAACACGCTCGACCAGCCCGCACCGAACGCGCCGGTGGACCGCGGGTCACGGGAGTTGTAGTTGCGCACCACCGAAAGCGCCGGGCCCGCCGTGCGCACCTCGGCGTCGGTCGCCGACGTCGTGTAGTTGCCGATGCTCGGCTCGACGCCGTGCACGCCGGTGTTCTGGGACAGCGACGAAGTCACCAGCGGCTGGTCGACCGAGACGGTGAGCGGGTTCCACGGCGGGGCGGCCGAATAGGACGCGCCGTCGTAGGCCTGGACCGCCCAGTAGTAGGTCTGGTTGTACTTCAGCTTCCCGGCCGGCACCCGCCAGGTGCCTTCGGTGACCAGGCCGGAGTCGGCGATGGTCGAGCCCGCCGAGTCGGCGACCTGGTAGCGGTACTTCAGGGCGCTCGGGCCGGCGTCGATGTCGTGGGCGGTCGCGAACAGGAACGGCACCAGGCTCGTCGTCGTCCCGCCGGCGCCGGGGAAGGCCGAGTCGACGACCGGCGGCACGTTCCCGCTCGTGGTCAGGGACAGCACCGGCTGGTAGCCGGCGTTCATCAGCCAGGAGTCGAACTGCTTCCAGTGCAGGGAGTCGTTGTTCGCCGCGTAGACCGCGAGGCCGTTGTCCGCCACCGATCCGTTGGCCCAGCCGGTGAACGTCGCCGTCGAGAGCGGGACGTTCACCCAGTCGCCCACCGTCCGGTCGGCAGCGCGGTTGGCGCACGCGTTGGGCACCGACGGGGTGACGTTGCCGATGCTGGCGCCGAAGGACGGCCCCGGGTACGCGCTCACCCCGGACGGCGTCCACGCCTGCGTCACCGGGGCGACGTCGAGGCGGGCCGCGGTGCAGGTCGACGCCCAGGTGTCGAACAGCTTCAGCGTCGCGGAACTGACCGTGACCTGGGAACCGTCGAGGTCCTTCGGGAACTGGAGGAACGTGTTCGCCGAGTCGGGACCGGAGTTGTACGACCCGATCTTGACCGTCTTCTCCATCGAGTGGTCGCCCGGCGCGCCGATCTCCGCGTACGTCGAAGACGGCGTGTCGGTGAAGGTCGGGTCGACGGTCACCGGGAACACCCGCGCCGGGTCGGCCAGCCACTTCGGGTCCAGCGTGATCTTCAGCGCCGGCTTGCCCGCCGCGGTGGTCAGCTCGTACCCGACCGCGTAGGTGGTGGCCGGGACGCCGGAGACCGGGTCGACCTTCGCGTCGAAGGCGTAGCCGCGCGGGATCCGCTGCCGGATCGCGCCGGCCCCGTCGAGCAGGCTCACCGAGCCGTCGGTCTCCAGCCGCGGCGTGAGCCCGTCGAGCGCCAGCGGGAACACCCACGAGTTCGCCGCGGCCGCCGAGTGCAGGACGAGGGATTCCTTCAGCCCGGTGGTCGTGGGCTCGAGCGTGACGTCGGTGCCCGGGAGCGCGCCGAGGTAGGTCGCGGCGTGGCCGTCGACCCGGGGCTTGACGGCGTGGGCGTTCTGGAGCCCGTACGAGATCGTGTGTCCGTTGTCGACGGCCAGCTTGGCGAGCGCCGGATCGGCCGCGTCGGCGGCGAAGTCCACGCTCAGGGCGTTGGCCGTCTCGTGCCAGCGGCCGTCCTGGCCGCCGCGCACGGACGTGTCGATCGGCCGCCAGCCCCAGGGGCCGTCGGCGAAGTTGACCGGGCCGCGCGTGTAGTCGCGGGTGACCGAGCCGTCGGCGTTGGCGAAGTAGTTCATCGTCGCGGTCGACTTCGCCGCGTCGCGCCGGCTCGTCGCGGGATCGAAGCCCCGGGACGCCACGCCGCTCGGGCCCGGGTTCACCTTCTTGCCGTGGCCGTTGTCGGCGGGCAGCTCACCGCGTCCGGTGCCGGGCGCCTTCCCCGCGCCGCCGGTGGCCCGGGTCGACGCGGTGGTCGCGTCGTGCCCCTTGCCGTCGGCCGTGCCGGCCGCCTGCCGCGGCGTCGCGCCCCACTGCGGCGAACCGGAGAAGAGCGAACCGAGCCACGAGCCCAGCTCCGCCAGCGGCAGGTGGCCCAGCGCCAGCTGAGCCGCGTCGGCCTGCCCGCTGCCGAGCGACAACCCCAGTCCCAACAGGATGGAGGCAGCACAAAGTCTCACGGCACGGCGACGCACGGGTCCCCCTCGATGTCCATCCCCGACGAACGGCGGATGAGTTCACCACACGGGCAGCGGTCCGGAAAAGACTGCGAACGCACGGATTTCTGAGAGGACGGACACTCCCGATTCCCGCGAAAAGGCAGCAAAAAGGACGAACGAGGGCCAAATTTTCAGTGCCCGGCGGCGTGCGCGGCCTCCCGCACCGCTCCGGCGACGTCCTCGCGGACGCGCGCGCTCACCCCCACGGGGGAGACATTGGCGGCCGGATGCCCGGAGCCGCCGACGGTCACGAAGCGGATTCCGGGGTGCGCGGCCGCTTGCGCGAGCGCGACGGCGGTGCCCGGCTGTCCCGCCGTCACGATCACGTCACAGCGTCGCTGCACGAGGGAGTTCAGGTACGGGAGGTAGTTCGCGTCCGTCGCCGGTCCCGCCGCGGCGAGGTAGGAGACCTTGGTCGCGGTGCCGGCGGACGCGTCCTGCAGCCCGGCCCACACCGGTGCGGCGCCGGGGCTCGCCAGGCCCTGGTCCCCGGTGAGCAGGCACGCCGAGAAGTCGGCGTACACCCGCGCCCGCGCAGGCGGCAGTTCGTCGTCCCCCCGCGACGGCCACCACACCACCAGGGCCACCACGCCCACGACGACGGCACCGGCCGCCGCGACCACCCACCCACGCCGCACGAGACCCCTCGCTCCCGCGCCCGGCTCCGGGCGCAACCCCGGTAGTGTGCACCACGGCGGTGGCTACTTCGCGCTCGCCGGGGCAGTCGTCACGGCGGATTCGCCGAACCTGATTCCCTTGGCCTCCTTGCCGATCGCCGTCAGGACCGCCACCGCGATCAGGCCGGGCACCACCGTCCACACGAGAGCGGACGGGTAGCCGTGGGACTCCGCGATCGCCTGCTGGATCGGCAGGTTCAGCGCCGCCAGCAGGTTGCCCAGCTGGTAGGTCACGCCCGGGTAGAACCCGCGGATCGCGTCCGGGGACATCTCCGTCAGGTGCGCCGGGATCACGCCCCACGCGCCCTGCACCATGATCTGCATCAGGAACGAGCCCAGCGCGAGCATCCCCGCCCCGTGGTCGATCGCGAAGATCGGGACCACCGGCAGGCCCAGCACCGCCGCCGTCACGATCGTGCGGCGGCGGCCCAGCCGCTCCGAAAGCGTGCCGAACGTCAGCCCGCCGATGATGGCGCCGACGTTGTACAGCACCGCGATCCACGTGCTCGTCGACGCGCCGAGACCGGCGCCGCCGTTTTCGTGGGCCTTGAGGAAGCTCGGGTAGACGTCCTGGGTGCCGTGGCTCATCCAGTTGAACGCCGTCATCAGCAGGATCAGGTAGCCGAAGCGGCGGATCACCTTCGGGTTCAGCAGGATGTCCTTGACCGACGTCCGCGTCACCCGCAGCTTCTCCCGCGCGGCCTCCCAGACCTCCGACTCACGGACCCGCGCCCGGATCAGGAGGCTGATCAGGGCCGGGAAGATGCTCAGCACGAAGATCCAGCGCCACTCGAGACCGAGCGCCGAGTGGAACAGCAGGTACGCGAGCGCGGCCAGCAGGTACCCGATCGAATAGCCGACCTGCAGCAGGCCCGAGAAGAACCCGCGCCGCGCCACCGGGATCTTCTCCATCGCCAGGGCCGCGCCCAGGCCCCACTCGCCGCCCATGCCGATGCCGTACACGAACCGCAGGATCAGCAGCACGGTGTAGTTCGGGGCGAACGCGCACAGCAGGCCGGCCACCGAGTACAGCAGGACGTCGGCCATCAGCGGGATCCGGCGGCCCACGCGGTCGGCCCACAGGCCGAACAGGAGGGCGCCGACCGGCCGCATCACCAGTGTCGCCGTGGTGATGAACGCCAACTGGGTCGCCGTCGCGCCGAACGACTTGTCCTTAGCGATGTCCGTCAGGACGAAGACGACGAGGAAGTAGTCGAACGAGTCCATGCTCCAGCCGAGCAGCGCGGCGAGGAACGCGTTGCGCTGGTCGGAGGTAAGCGCTTTCTTCGCCGGTGCCGGTTCCGCCCGCCGATCCGTCACGTTCGCCCCCGTCCGTCGGTTTCCCACCGGAAGACCTCAGACCCGGTGTAGCACCCACCACCCCGGGCGGGCAAGACGGGTCAGAGCGTGACGCGCGTGCGCACCCGGCGGCCGACGTCCCGGGCCCAGGCCTTGATCCGGTCCCAGTCGCGGAAGTCGCCGGCCCGCCCTCCCGACGCCATCAGCCGCGGGACCAGGCCGTGCACGGTCGCCGGGTCCAGCTTGCCGCCGAAGGTGGCGGTGCGTTCCGCGTCGATGCGCGCGGCCAGCAGCGCCACGTTCGCCGGCAGGCTGACCTGCCGTCCGGCCGCCCCCGGGCCGCACGGTCCGCTGTGGAACAGCCAGACCGGGCGCTCGGCGAGCACCTGAGCGTTGCGCTCCAGCAACCGGACGGCCTCCGGCCGCCACCGGTGGTAGTACAGGGCGCTGCCGACGACGACCGCGGCGTAGTCGTCGACCCCGGCCACGTCGGCGGCGTCCCGCACGTCCACGGTCAGGCCGGTTTCCCCGAGCTCGGCGGCGATGACCTCGGCGATCTGCCGGGTTCCGCCGTGACGCCCGGCGTAGGTGACGAGGACTGCGGTCATCGGTCCATTGTCGGCCCTCGCGGGCCGGACTGCTCCGCGGGCCGGGAACGATCCGCCGAACGGGCGCTTCCACGCTGCTCCGACAGCGACCGGCCGACGGCTCGACCCGGCGGGCGCCGGCCCCGGCGGCTCAGCCCGGCGGCAGGAACGCCGGCCGCTCCCCCGGGTCGGGCTCGTCGTAGTAGCGGTGGAACACCGCGGTCTGGCCGCCGGAGATCGGCGGCACGATCCAGCTCCACTCCGCCGGGCACCGGCGCCCGGCCCGCTCCTCACGCTCCAGGTGGGCCAGGAACCGCTCCGACTCGGTGTGGTGGTCGGCCATCGTCACCCCGGCCGCGTCGAACGAGTGCTGCACCGCCAGCGTCAGCTCGACCAGCGCCCGGTCGCGCCACAGCGTGCGCTCGGACACCGTTTCCAGGCCCATCAGCTCGGCGACGACCGGCAGCAGGTCGTAGCGCCGCTCGTCGGCCAGGTTCCGGGCGCCGATCTCGGTGCCGAGGTACCAGCCGTTGAACGGCGCGGCGGGGTAGGTGATGCCGCCGATCTCCAGCGGCATGTCGCTGATCGCCGGCACGGCGTGCCAGCGCAGCCCCAGCCCGGCGAACCAGCGGTGGTCGGGGTGGGTCAGCGGCACCTCCAGCACGGCGTCCGCGGGGAGGGTGAACAGCCGTGGCTCCCCGGGCGCCGCCTCGACCAGCAGGGGCAGGACGTCGAAGGACCCTCTTCGCTCCGGTGGCCGCCAGCCGAGTCTTCGCACCCGCTCGGTGAACTCGGCGTACCGCGGGTCGCCGAGGACCGAGCCGTCTTCGAGGCGGTACCCGGCGTAGCGGATGAGCTGCTCGTTGCGGATGCGCGGCCCCGGCGCGGCCGGGGTGTCCGGCGCGAAGACGGTGATCGTCGGCCGGATCCGGCCGCCGCGGGTGGCCTGGCGCAGGTGCGCGACGCACTCGCCGGCGATCGCGGCGGGGCCGGTGACCCGGCGACGGTCGCGGATCCGGAGGCTGCGCCAGTACAACCTGCCGATGCAGCGGGCCGAGTTGCGCCACGCGACGCGCGCGCCGAACGCCAGCTCGGCCGGGGTGTGCCGGTAGGTGCCCGTTTCGGCGATTTCCGCGCGGACCTCTCCCAGCCGGTTCTCGAGCCGCTCGCCCTCTTCGGCGGCACCTTCGGCGAACGTCCGGCGCAGGAATTCCTCCGCTTCCGCGGAATTGACGCTCTGCTCCCCCGAGACGCGCTGGTGGTAGAGCGGCAGCGGGGACGTCACCTGCTCGGGTGTAACTGTCACCGCGCTGCCTCACTCTCCGAAATCGTGCCCTGCGTCCCGACAAAAAGGTTCACCGTTCCTCCGATGGTCACCGACGACCCGGCAGGCCGGAAGTTCCTGCGACACCAGGACCTCCGGCCAGGTGGGGGAGAATACTCCACGTTCCGCGAGACGCACTCCACCGGACGTGAACGACGCCCCGGCGATCCCGGAATTCCGCCGCCACCAACGAAAAGGCCAAGAAAATAACTGCTACCACGCGTTATCCAGACATGGCACAGCGCGTTTTCCGTCCATCGATCACGGACGGCGAAGAAATCCGCGTGATCCTTTCCCACATGGCCGGCCGCGTCTTTTCGTGGGTATTCGGCGAACGGTCTTCTCCGGTGGTAGTAACCCGTGTATGGGCCGCGCGGGTCCCGGCGTTACTGATCCGGCCAAAAGTAGGCCGGCCCCTCGAGCGGTACGTGCCATTGCCACGAAAGCTATCCGGCCGTGACTGTGGTCGGATCAGTAACGAACGGCACAGTAGAGTCGCGGGATCGGCAGAGGAGGGACGTTTCGTGAGCACCAGGCGCATCCCCGTGGTCCTCGTCGCCGGCTTCCTCGGCGCGGGCAAGACGACGCTGCTCAACCACCTGCTCGCCAACCGCGAGGGCGCCAGGGTCGGCGTCGTGGTCAACGACTTCGGCCGCGTGAACGTCGACGCGCTCGCCGTCGCCGGCCAGGTCGACACGATGGTTTCGCTCGGCAACGGGTGCCTGTGCTGCGCGGTCGACGCCAGTGGGCTGGACGCCATGCTGGGCCGGCTCTCGTCGGCCGAGGCGGGGATCGACGTCATCGTCGTCGAGGCCAGCGGCATCGCCGAGCCGCGCGACCTGATCCGGCTGATGATCGCCAGCGAGAACCCGGACATCCGCTACGGCGGGCTCGCCGAGGTGGTGGACGCCGCCGAGTTCGAGGCCGCCCGCGAACGCCACCCCGAGCTGGCCGACCACCTGCGGCTGGCGGACCTCGTCGTGCTGAACAAGGCCGACCGGGTGCCGTCCGGCGCGCTGGCCAAGCTGACCGCGACCGTCGAAGAGCTGGCGCCGGGCCGCCCGCTGCTGGTCACCACGCACGGCCGCGTCGACCCGCGGCTGTTCTTCGACCCCGAACCCCGCGGCGAGCGGGTCGGCCAGCTGTCGTTCGACGACCTGCGCGAAGACGACCACCACGACCACTCGCGGCACCTGCACGCCGAGTACCAGACGGTCACCTTCACCGCCGAGACGCCGCTCGCGCCGCGCGCCTTCGTCGAGTTCCTCGAGCGCCGGCCGGCCGGGCTCTACCGGATGAAGGGCCAGGCCGACTTCGGGCCGGCCGGCCCGAAGTCCCGATTCCACCTGCACACCGTCGGCGGGTTCGTGCAGCTCGACCGCTCGGCCTGGCCGTCCGGCGCGCCACGGCGGACCGAGCTGGTGCTGATCGGCGCCGGGATCGACGCCGACGCCGTCCTCGCCGACCTGGGCCGCTGCGTGGCCGGCGACCCCGACGCCGTCGACGAGCGCGGCCTGCTCCACATCCTCCGCTACCTCCCCGACGAGGCCTGACCGCCCGCCACGCCGAAGATCGGCAAATGCGCTCCCGTCCGGGCCACCGCGACGGACACTGACGGCCATGACGACCACCGCGGTGAGCGCACCACGCTGGTACCTGGTCGGCGTGCTGCCCGAAGACGTTCCCCTGGCGCACCTGATGACCCGCTCCGGCGACCTCCGCTACCGGCGTTCGGCCTGCGGCGAGCGGGAATCGCGCAGCTGGAAACCGGTGGACCTGACCACGTCCGAGATCGCGCCGTGCCCGGCGTGCGTCGCGACGCTGTCCGGCGTCCGTGTCACCGCCGGCGACGACCAGGGTCAGCTCTCGCTCGACCTGGGCATCCAGCCGACGAGCTTCGCGTAGCGGGCCGGCTCCGCCGTCACTCCTTCTTCGCCCGGCTCGGCGCGACCCGCGGCGGCTCGTTCGGCATCTTCGGGTACACGGGGGGCCACGGCGCGTCCATCAGCCCGTTCGCCATGTCCCGTTCGGACATCGCCAGCAGCGGCTCGATCGACTGCGGCCGCTCCCCCGCCCCGGCCCACGGGTCGCCCCGCTCGGCGACCCGGGCCGGCACCGTGCTCAGCGTGAGCGTGTCGGGTTCGACGGTGGCCAGTTCGTCCCAGCCGATCGGCGTGGACACCTGGCCGCCGGCCCGCGGCCGCACGCACCAGGTGCCGAACACGGTCTTGTGCGGCGCGTTCTGGTTGAAGTCGACGAACACGCGCGAGCCGCGTTCCTCCTTCCACCACTGCGCGGTGATCTTCTCCGGGTGACGGCGTTCCAGCGCCCGCGCCAGCGCGACCGCCGCGGCCCGCACCTGGAAGCCGTCCCAGCGCGGTTCGAGCAGCACGTACAGGTGCAGCCCCCGCGAACCGGACGTCTTCAAGTGGCCTTCGATGCCGTGCTCGGCCAGGAACTCCCTGGTCAGCAGGGCGGCCTCGCGCAGTTCCTCGAACCCGACGCCGGGTGACGGGTCGAGGTCGACGCGCAGCTCGTCGGTGACCTCCGGGCGGTCGGCGAGGTAGGGCCAGACGTGGAAGCCGAGGCAGCCGAGGTTCACCGCCCACAGGATGTGCGCCAGGTCCTTCGCGACCAGCGCGTCGCTCGTCGTGCCGTTGGGCGTCGAGACGACGGTGGTGGTCAGCCACGGCGGCGCGCCCTTCGGCACCCGTTTCTGGAACCAGTTCTTGCCGCCCGCGCCGTCCGGGTAGCGCTCCAGCAGCAGCGGGCGGCCGCCGAGCCGGGCCAGCAGCGGCCCGGAGACCGCGCGGTAGTACTCGACGAGGTCGAGCTTCGTCTCGCCGCGCTCCGGGAAGTAGACCTTGTCCGGGCTGCTGATCTTGACCTCGACGCCGTCGACGTCCAGCAGCACCGCCCCGCTCATCGTGCTTCCCCGAACAGTTTCGCGAGCTCGGCGGGCGGCGCCTCCTCGAGCTGGGCGTACGTGCAGGACTCCGGGGTGCGGTCGGGCCGGAACCGGACCAGCCGCCCGCCGTGCCGGAACCGCCCGCCCTGGAGGTGCTCGTAGCGGACCTCGGCGACCCACTCCGGACGCAGCGGTTCCCAGGAGAGGTCCTTCTGCGGCGCCCACCGGCTGTTGGCGCCAGGTTGGCGTCCAGGCTGAGGCTCATACTCGGCCCACGACCGCCACGGGTGGTTCTCGAGCGCGTTCTCGCGCAGTGGCGCCAGCTCCTCGACCAGCTCGCCACGCCGCGCCTTCGTGAAGCTGCTCGCGACGCCGACGTGGTGGAGGACGCCTTCGTCGTCGAACAGGCCGAGCAGAAGCGAGCCGACGCCGACGCCGTCCTTGTGCCAGCGGAACCCGGTGACGACGCAGTCGGCCGTGCGCTCGTGCTTGATCTTGAGCATGACGCGCTTGTCCTGCTCGTACGGCAGGTCGGCGGGCTTGGCCATGACGCCGTCGAAGCCCGCGCCTTCGAACCGGGTGAACCAGTCCTCGGCCTGGTCCGGGTTCTCGCTCAGCGGGGTCAGGTGGACGCGCTGCAGCCCCTCGGCCTCGGTCGCGAGCACGTTCTCCAGCTGCTTGCGCCGCTCGCGGAACGGCTCCTCGGTGAGGTCGGTGTCGCCGAGGGCGAGCAGGTCGAAGGCGATGAAGCTGGCCGGCGTCTCCTCGGCGAGCTTGCGCACGCGCGAGGCGGCCGGGTGCAGCCGCAGCTGCAGCGCCTCGAAGTCGAGCCCGGCGGGCGTGACCAGCACGATCTCGCCGTCGACCACGCACCTCGGCGGCAACGCGGCGGCCAGCAGCTCCACCAGCTCCGGGAAGTAGCGGGTCAGCGGGCGGTCGTTGCGGGAGCCGAGCTCGATCTCGTCGCCGTCGCGGAACACGACGCACCGGAAGCCGTCCCATTTGGGCTCGTAGAGCAGCCCCGGCGCGCGCGGCACGGCGTGCACGGCCTTGGCGAGCATCGGCCGCACCGGCGGCATCACGGGCAAGTCCACCGCGCGAGCTTAATTCAGAGGTACGACATTTCCGGGCGTGATACACACTGACTCGTGACCACCACCGAGCGACCCGCACCGCCGCTGGTCGGGGGCGAGCGCGAAATGCTGCGCACGTTCCTCGACTTCCACCGTGCCACCCTCGCCATGAAGTGCGACGGACTGTCCGACGAGGACCTCCGGCGGGCGTCGAGCCCGCCGTCGACGCTTTCGCTGCTCGGCCTGGTCCGGCACATGGCCGAGGTCGAGCGCACCTGGTTCCGGCGGGTGATCAACGCCGAGGACATCTCGCTGCGATGGTCGGCCGATGGCGACTTCCAGGCCGCCTACGACGCGAGTTCGTCGACGCGCGCGGAGGCGTTCGAGGCGTGGCAGGCCGAGGTCGAGCAGTCGCGCAAGATCGAAGAGGCGGCCGAGTCCCTGGACGTCACCGGCCACCAGCCGCGCTGGGACGCGGACGTCTCGCTGCGGCTGGTGATGCTGCACATGATCCACGAGTACGCCCGGCACAACGGCCACGCCGACTTCCTGCGGGAGGCCATCGACGGCGTCACAGGGGCCTGACGGACCCGCTCGTCTGGTCGCGCGACGCCGATCCGGCGCCGCGCCGGCAGGTGGAGCGCGACCGGCGACGACGTGGTCGCTGAACGCGCTGCGGGAATGGGGCCTCGACGCGGCGGTTCTGAGCGGCACGGCCGAACTGCTCGCTTCGCACCGCCGCTGGGAGTACGACGACCTGCCCTCCCAGGGCAGGGGCCCGGCAAAGTCTCTTGGCGAGGGGTGGCTTCGAGGGGTTTCTTGGTCGCGAATGCGGTCAACGGAACGGCCGTGAATGTCGCATTGAGGGACTCTATGTCCCTCAATGCGACATCCACGGCCTTGGGCGAGCACATGAAACCGGGCCAATCGGGCTAATCGGGCAGCTCGCTGCCGCAGCTAACTGCCCGGCCTTGCTCATTCGCGACACCACGCCTGGACCCTCGCCAACGGGGTCTGGCTCGGCGCGGAGGGTACGCCGCCGGACCCCGCCTGGCCGAGCGATCGAGCTGATCCCCGCGGCCCGGCAGCCGGACGGCACCTGACTCCAGTCGCGGCGGGACCCCGGGCGGGTGTGGTTCGAAGTGGACGTCCCGGCCGGGGAGCCGTCGAAGTGGTTCGCCATCCGGGCGCTAAAGCTCCGCCAGGACCAGGCCGCTGCGGGGCTTCGGCGTGAAGTAGGTGGCCTTCCGCGGCATCCGGCGGCCGGCCTCGTGCACGGCGAGGACGTCGGCGAAGGCCACCGGCGCGAGTAGCACCACCGCGTCCGCATCCGCCGGCACCGGCCGGCCGGCCGGGAGCGGCCGCACACACGGCCCGTCGGGATCCACGCCGAGCGCGTCGGCGAAGAGCACCCGCTCCACGATCTCGTGGTCGATCACCGGTCCCGGCCCGTCCTGGCGCGGCAACGGCACCCGCAGGACGGCGTCACCGGCGCGCACCACGGCCTCGCCGGTGACCGGCACGGCGTGCTCGTCGTAGCGGACGTCCAGGCCGGCCGCGCACCAGCGCGACACCAGTTCCTCCGGGCCGAGGCCGGTGCCGGTGAGGACCCGGTGGATCGCGCCGATCCGCAGCCGCGGCCCGGCGGTGACCAGGGCGAGCAGCGCGCCGTGGCCGGCAGCCGTGGCCGCCGCCACGCGGTGGTTGCCGTCGGCGACCAGGAGGTCGGCGTCGGCGACCGCGGCCAGCAGCCGGCTCTGCAGCGGGCCGGCGGGCACCACCCACAGGTCGTGCCGCCGCCCGGCCGCGTCCGAAGTGGACAGATCGGGCAGGCCGAGGCCGGCGCAGGCCTGGTCGAGCTGCTCGGTCAGGAAGGCGCCGCCGGTCGCCGGGACGAGCAGCGCCGCGCTGGTCGCGCAGCCGAGCCCGGCCAGCACGGCGGCCCGCTCGGTCACGACGTCGGGATAGACGTCCTCGGTGTGGCGGACCCGCGCGGCGCCCTCGTCGGTCACCGCCGCCGGGTCGACCAGGCAGAGCAGGCCGAGGGCCACGCCGTCCGGACCTTCGATCCGGTAAGGCGCGACGATCTCGCGCACCGGCCGGTAGAACCGCTTGCGGAGCCGTTCGAGCACGGCGCGGGCGACCGGCACGGCGGCGTCCAGGTCGAGGCCGCGTGCCAGCGCCGCGGGCGTCCGGGCCGGGTGCTGCACGGCGAGGAGGCCGTCCGCGGCACCCGGCGCGGCCAGCGCGGCGATCACCCGGTCGGGCTCGGCGAACTCGTCGACATCGGGGCCGGGGACCGCGTCGCGGACCACCCAGCCCCGCCCGATCGGCCGGATCCAGTCGCTCATCCGCCCCATCTTGCGCGATGCGGCCTCCGACGGAAATTCGTTGGGTCCGACGCCACTCCGGTGGAATGCTTAGGGCTGCAAAATAGTTGACTCCGGTCATGACCGTCCCGAGGAGCCACCGATGACGACACCCGCCGCCACCAGCGTGAAAGGCGTCGGGTTCCGGTCCGAGCGCGGCCCGGTGCTCATCGCGATCATGCTCAGCGTCGCGCTCGTCGCGCTGGACAGCACGATCATCGCGACCGCCGTGCCGTCGGTGGTGCGCGACCTCGGCGGGTTCGCGCAGTTCCCGTGGCTGTTCTCGATCTACCTGCTCACCCAGGCCGTGACGGTGCCGCTCTACGGCAAGTTCGCCGACGTCCTCGGCCGCCGCCCGGTGATGTTCTTCGGGATCGCGGCGTTCCTCGTCGGTTCGGTGCTGTGCGGCGCCGCCTGGAGCATGCCGGTGCTGATCGCCGCCCGCGCCGTGCAGGGCATCGGGGCGGGCGCGATCCAGCCGATGTCGATGACGGTGATCGGCGACCTCTACACGGTGGAGGAACGCGCCAAGGTGCAGGGCTACGTCGCGAGCGTCTGGGCCGTGGCGTCGGTGGTCGGCCCGACGCTCGGCGGCGTGTTCGCGGAGTACCTGGACTGGCGGTGGATCTTCTTCATCAACCTGCCGCTGGGCGCGATCGCCGCGCTGATGCTGTTCCGCAGCTTCGCCGAGCGGGTGGAGCGCAAGCCCCACAAGGTCGACTACCCGGGCGCGGCGCTGCTCACCATCGGCTGCTCGCTGGTGATTCTGGGCCTGCTCGAAGGCGGCGTCGCGTGGGCGTGGGGGTCGCTGCCGAGCGTGGCGATCTTCGTCGTGGGCGCGGTGCTGCTGGTGGCGTTCGTCCTGGTCGAGAAGCGGGCCACCGAGCCGGTGCTGCCGCTGTGGGTGTTCACTCGCCGGGTCCTGGTGGGCGGCAACCTGGTGGCGGTGGTGGTGGGCGCGATCCTGATGGGGCTGACGTCGTACCTGCCGACGTACGCGCAGGGCGTGCTCGGCGCGGGGGCGCTGGTGGCCGGGTTCGCGGTGGCGGCGCTGACGGTGGGCTGGCCGATCTCGGCGTCGCTGGCGGGCAAGATCTACCTGCGCATCGGCTTCCGCGACACGGCACTGATCGGCAGCGTGTTCGTCATCGCGGGCGGCGTGCTGGTGGCGATGCTCGGTTCTTCGTCGTCGATCTGGGAAGCGGCTCTCGCGGCGTTCGTCCTCGGGCTGGGCCTCGGCCTGGCGTCGAGCCCGACGATGGTGGCGGTCCAGTCGGTGGTGGGCTGGGACCGCCGCGGCGTGGTGACGGCGACGAACCTGTTCAGCCGGTCCTTGGGCAGCGCGGTCGGCGCGGCGGTCTTCGGCGCGATCGCCAACGCGACGCTGGCTTCGCGGTTCGCCAACCCGCCGGCGGAGGTGGCGGGTCACTTGCCGCGCTCGGTGGACGCGACGAGCCTGGTCCTGGGCGGCCACGCGGACGACTCCCCGGCGGCGAGGTTCGTCCGCGGCGCGCTGGCGGACGCGACGCACTACGTCTTCGTGGGGTTGTTGATGGTGGCGGTGCTTTCGGTGGCGGCGCTGCTGCTCATGCCGAGGAAGACCGAACAGCTGGAGTTCTGATCGCCGTCAGTGGTTCGCGCCGGTGCAAGCGGCGGCGTCGCGGTCGCAGACGGCCCAGCCGTGGACGCTGTGCCAGTAGTCGACGATGTCGAAGTCGACGTACTCGATCCCGCCCGGGCTGTCGGCCGTGATGCTGATCGTGCCGAACGAATACGTGTAGTCCGCCGCCGGGCAGTAGCTGCCGCCGCTCGGCGACGACGGGTACCGCTTGATGTCGGTGACGATGGTCGATCCGCGGCGTCCGGCGACCTGGAAGTTGATGCATTCGCCGCCCTTGACGAACAGCTTCACCCCGGACAGCGTCACGGTCTTCAGGGAGGTCGACCAGCTCATCGCTCCGGTGAGCAACCCGGCCGTGGCGCCCGCGCCCGCCGAGTGCACGGCCGCGACAGCGAACCGGGACGGCCTGGCCTCGGCGGAGCCGACGGTCGCCGTCGCCAGTGTCAGCGAGAGGCCGAGGATCGTGGCGAGTCGTGCGAAGCGGCGCATCGCGGGAGTCCTTCCTGGGTCCGGGCGTGGTCGCGGGGGAAACGCGCACACCCGGCCACGGGTTGAGGCCGCGTCGCACGGCCCACCCGATCGGCGCAACCGCCGGCTAGTTCTGCAGCGGCACCAGTTCCTTCCGGAAGTTCTCCAGGAACCCTTCGAAATCCCCGTGCCCCGGCCGGATCACGAACTTCGACAACCCCGCCTCGATGTGCTGCTCCACCAGCCTGCGCGCCTCGGCCCAACTCGTCGCCACCAGGTCCGTCACCGGCACTCCGGGACGCCGCCGGGTGGCCACCGCCGCCAGTTCGTCCGGGAGGCCTTTGTCCGCCACCACCAGGCTGAGCCCGAAGTGGTCCTCCTCGATCTCGCGGCCCGCCTCCGCCGCGGCCTGCTGGATCGCGACGCGGGCGTCGCGGGCCTGGGCCGGGGTGTGGAAGCTGCCCAGCCAGCCGTCCGCCAGGCGGCCCGTGCGGCGCAGGGCCGCCGGGGCCGCTCCGCCCAGCCAGACGTCCAGGCGCTTCGCCGGGCGTGGCCCCAAGCTCACCCCTTCCACCTGGAAGAACGAGCCGGCGAACGACACCGAATCCTCCTCCAGCAACCGCCGCAGCAAGACGAGCGACTCGTCGAACACCGCGGCCCGGCGGCCCAGCGGCACCGGGAACAGGTCGTGCTCGGCCGCGCGTGCCGGGCGGAGCCCGAACACCGGCAGCACCCGCTTCGGCGCCAGGCCGGCCAGCGTGAGCAGCTGCTTGGCGACCAGCACCGGGTGCCGTCCGGGCAGGATCGCGACGCCCGTGCCGACCTTCAGCTTCGACGTCCGCGCCAGCGCGTGCGCCATGCCGATCATCGGGTCGACTTCGGGCGAGTAGACCAGCTCGGACAGCCACAGCGAGTCGACGCCGGCGGATTCCAGCCGCTGCGCCAGCCCGGCGAACTCCGCCGGCCCGGTCCCCGCCGCCGGTGCGACGCCCAACCTGATCTTCAGCACGGTGCCTCCCAGCGGTCTTTCCGGGGGCAACGCGCCGGGCGGCCAGGAATTCCTCAGGCGGTCGCGTCGATGACCCGGGTCAGCACGCCGTGGAGCGCCTCCAGCTCGGACACGTCCATCCCGAGGGCTTCGACGACGCGATAGGGGATCTTCTCGGCCTGCGCCCGCAACGCGCGGCCGGACTCCGTCAGCTCGACGATCAGCTGGCGCTCGTCCGACCGGCTCCGGCCGCGCGTGACGTACCCGAGCGCCTCCAGCCGCTTGAGCAGTGGCGACAGCGTCGCGGGTTCGTGGCGCAGCGACGCGCCGAGGTCCTTCACCGACCGCGGTGAACGCTCCCAGAGCGCGAGCATCACCAGGTACTGCGGATGGGTCAGGCCGTACGGCTCCAGCAGCGGCCGGTAGATCGCGATCACGCTGCGCGAAGCCACCGACAGCGCGAAACACGCCTGCCGGTCCAGCTTCAGCGGGTCCTCACCCAGATCGATCATCTCTCGACCCTACCGCGCCTCTCGTCACACTAATAATTAGCACACTAAGTATTAGTGTACTCTCGAACTCATGGAACGACCTGGTGTGCTCCGCTGGCTCGGCTACGCCGTCGGCGTGCGGCTTCCTGACCGCTACGACGACTGGGCCCTGCACGACGCGACGTCGAAGCACTGGCGCGCCCGCTACGTCCTGCGCAGCTCGGTCGGCATCGTGCCGCTGTGCGCCGTGTGGCTGCTGCTGCCCGGATCGATCTGGCTGAGGCTCTCGCTGGTCCTCATGGCGGCCCTGGTCGCGTACTTCTATTCGTGCGCGTACATGGAGGAGAGCATCGAGCACCGGCTCGGCCGCCAAGGCTTCCCCCACAACACCGGACGCCGCGTCCGCGCCGAAGCGGCCGAAGCCGCCAACGCCGAGGTGACCGCCCGCTACCTCGCGCGGTACCGGACGCCGTCAGCGGGTTAGCTGGGGTTAGCTACAGTCGGAAGACGATGAGACGCAAGCTCCGGCCGCCGATCCCGCCCCGCCACGGGCTCGACCCCGCCCGGCTCAAGCTGCCCGCCGAGGGCGAGTGGCCGACCCTGCTGGCCCACCTCGTCGACCGGCTGCCCCGGGAGGCGCCGGAGCGCATCGAGCAGATGCTGCGCGAAGAGCGCATCCACGGCACCGACGGCCCGCTCGGCGTCGACACGCCGTTCGAGCCCGGCTCGTTCATCTGGTTCCACCGCGACCTGCCCGACGAGGTGCCGGTCCCGTTCGGCATCACCGTCGTCCACCGCGACGAGCACCTGCTGGTCGTCGACAAGCCGCACTTCCTGGCGACGATCCCGCGCGGACGGCACATCCTCGAGACGACGCTCGTGCGGCTGCGGCGCGACCTCGGCCTGCCGCACCTGTCCCCCGCGCACCGGCTCGACCGCGTCACCGCCGGGCTGGTGATGTTCGTGATCACGCCGGAGCTGCGCGGGAAGTACCAGACGCTGTTCCGGGACCGCAAGGTGCACAAGGAATACGAGGCGATCGCGCCGTACGACCCGGCCCTGGCCCTGCCGCGGACCGTCCGGAGCCGGCTCGTCAAGGAACGCGGGGTGCTGGCCGCGCAGGAGGTGCCGGGCCCGCCGAACGCCGAAACGTACGTCGAGCTGCTCGAGCACCGCGACGGCCTGGGGCGGTACCGGCTGGCGCCGTCGACCGGCCGGACGCACCAGCTGCGCGTGCACCTGAGCGGCCTCGGCGTCCCGATCCTCGGCGACGACTTCTACCCGCAACTGCGGGAGAAACCCCTCGACGACTTCACCAAACCGTTGCAGCTGCTGGCCAAGGTCCTCGACTTCGACGACCCGCTGACCGGGGCACACCGCCGGTTCACCAGCGGGCGGCGGCTCGCCGCCTGGGACGACCTCGACGCCTGGGCGGCGCCCCCGGCCGGCGCCGGGAGCGCCGCGGACGTCACTTGCACCCGAACCTGATCCCGCTCCACTCCACGATGATCGGTCCGGCCGGCTCGTCGAAAGTTTTCTCCCGAGGGCTGTCGAATCCGGCGGCCCCCGCTCGACGCACTGACGAGAGCAAGCCCGAACCACCAAGGAGCAAGTCCATGCGCACCCTGATCGCCACCTCGTTCGTCTCCCTCGACGGCGTCGTCGAGGCCCCCGGCGGAGAGCCGGGCTACCGCAACGCGGGCTGGACGTTCAAGGACATCGAGTTCGACGCGGCCGCCTACGAGCTCAAGGGCCGCGAGCAGGAGGAATCCGCGGCGATGATGATGGGCCGGGTCAGCTACGAGGCGTTCGCGCCGGTGTGGCCGGGCATGACGGCCGAGTTCCCGGGCTACAACGCGATGCCGAAGTACGTCGTGTCGACCACCCTCGCCGAGCAGGACCTCGTGTCGAACTGGGGCGAGATCACCATCCTGCGTTCGCTGGCCGACGTCGCCGCGCTGAAGGAGACCGAAGGCGGGCCGATCACCGTCCACGGCAGCGCCACCCTGAACCGCGCGCTGGCCGACGCCGGCCTGATCGACCGCTACCACCTGCTGGTCTTCCCGGTCCTGCTCGGCGCGGGCAAGCGGCTGTTCAGCGACACCGACAAGGACAAGCAGAACCTGAAGGTCGTCGAGAGCGAGTTGTACTCCAACGGGATCCAGAAGCTGATCTACGACGTCGTGAAGTAGAACATTTGTTCGAACTTCGGTACGGTCGGAGCCATGACGACCCCGGCACTGCAGGCATCGCTGTTCGGCGAGTCCGGCCCCGTCACGCTGCACGCGCTGGCGCCGCGCCGGACCGAACTGGGCTCGGGCGCGTGGATCGACGTGCAGCCGGGGTGGCTCGGCGGCGCCGACGAGGTGTTCACCGGACTCGTCACCGGCGTCCCGTGGCAGGCGGAACGGCGCCGGATGTACGACCGGCTCGTCGACGTCCCCCGGCTGCTGTGCTTCTACCGGGAAGCGGCGCCGCTCCCCCACCCCGTGCTGGCCGAGGCCCGCGCCGCGCTGAGCGAGCACTACGCCGGCGAGCTCGGCGAGCCGTTCCGCACGGCGGGCCTGTGCTACTACCGCGACGGCCGCGACAGCGTGGCGTGGCACGGCGACACGATCGGCCGCGGCGCCGGCGAAGACACGATGGTCGCGATCGTCTCGGTCGGCGCGGCACGCCAGCTGGCACTGCGCCCCCGCGGCGGCGGCGAGTCCCACCGCTACGCGCTCGGCCACGGCGACCTCATCGTCATGGGCGGTTCGTGCCAGCGCACGTGGGAACACGCCATCCCCAAGACGACCCGGGCGGTCGGGCCGCGGATCAGCATCCAGTTCCGGCCGCGCGGCGTCCGCTGAACGGTCCACAAAGGAGCGGCCGGTATAGTCCGCTGATCATCACGTCTTGATCGCGGGTCGCCCAGGAGAACTGGAGCCGGTGCGGTCTCCGGGAGGTTCGATGTCGAGGGTTGTGCTCGTCGTCCTGTGCCTGTTCGCGCTCGCGAGCTGCACGTCGGGCGCGACGGTGGCCGATTTCGAGGCCGACCTGAAGAACGCCGGGTACGAGGTCAAGGGCGTCGAGCACGACAAGGCGATCGGCGACGGCGTGCTCAAGCTCGACCTCGCGATGTCCGGTGAGCCGACCGACGCCGATTGGGACAAGATCTGCCGGGTCGCCCAGACGAGGTATCCGGACGACATCGGCGAGCTCCAGGTCACCGTCAACGGCAAGTACGGCTTGTCGATGGTCGCCAGGGAGCTGAAGCAGGGCTGCGACGAACGGCCCTAGCCCGGATCTTTCACGGAGTCGCCGACCAGGACCGGCAGCTCGTCCAGACCGTACACAATGGACACCTTGCGGAAGGCGAGCTCGTCCTCCGGCACCGCGAGCCGCAGGTTCGGGAAGCGGCGGACGAGCGCCGGGTACGCCGTGCGCAGCTCCATCCGGGCCAGCTCCGCGCCGATGCAGCGGTGGATGCCGTAGCTGAACGCCAGGTGTGACGTCGGCTCGCGGGTGGCGTCGAAGGTGTCCATGTCCGGGCCCAGCTTCGAGTCCCGGTCCGCGGCCGACAGCGACACCAGCACGATGTCGCCCTCCGCGATGTGGACGCCGCCGATCTCCATGTCCTGCTTGGCGAACCGCGGGAAGGCCATCTGCACCACGGTCAGGTAGCGCAGCAGCTCCTCGACGAAGCGGTGCACGGACTCGTCGTCGCCGCGGACCGCTTCGAACGCCTTTTCGTCGCGCAGCAGCACCAGCGCGCCGAGCGCGAGCATGCTCGCCGTGGTCTCCAGGCCCCCGGTGAGCACACCGTCGGCGAGGCCGGCCAGCTCGCGGTCGTCGATCTCGTCGCCGTGTTCCTTGATCAGCATGCCGAGCAGGCCGTCGCCGGGTTCTTCGCGCTGCTTCTTGACGATGTCGAGCAGATAGGTCAGCGACTCCGACATCGCGCCGAGCGAGGCGCCCGCGCCGCCGAAGAGGTCGAACCGGGCGGTGCTCAGCCGCTGGAACTCCGCGCGGTCCTCGTAGGACACACCGAGCAGTTCGCAGATGGTCAGGGACGGGATCGGCAGCGCGAACGCCTGCCACAGGTCGACCGGACCCTCGGCCGCGGCCATCGCGTCGAGCTGCTCGGCGACGATCTCGTCGATGCGCGGAACCAGCCGGTTGAGCCGGCGCATGGTGAACTCCGGCGTGAGCAGCTTCCGCAGCCGGGTGTGCACCGGCGGGTCCGCGAAGCCGAGCCCGCCCGGGTTCTGGTCGGCGGTCACGCCGGCGTTGCCGACCAGGTTGGTGAAGTCGGTGGAGAACTCGGTCACCTTGCCGAGCACGGCCTTCGCCTCGTCGTAGCCCGTCACCAGCCAGGCGTTCATCCCGAACGGCAGGTCGAGCTTGTCGATCGGGGCGGCGGCCCGGCGCGCGCCGATCTCCGCGACCGGGTCGAGGCCGTCCCGCTTCAGCGGCACGAGCGCCGAATCGGGCAGGAAGGACGACATCTTCTCGAGGTCGAAGCCTTTTTTCGACTGCCGGGCGAGATAGCGTCGCCCGACCCAGCCCAGGACCCGTGAGCGGAGACTCCCCATACGGCCGACACTACCGCATTAGCCCGATCGGGTGACGGAGAGCGAGACGGGTTTCACGCCGGACGGCCATCAGGCCCGTCCTTTCCGGCCCGCGGCGGCATCCGGGGACGGACGATCGGCCGTCGTCACCGTCCTCGCTCCCTCGGCGACCTGACGGGCCCACGAGCCGTGCCCGGCCATGCCGATCTCGCTGATCCGCTCGGAGAACAGCAGGACCCTCTCCTCACCGGACAGGCCGCGGTAGGAGCCGGCGCCCTGCTCGAACAGGAACTGCTCGGCGAACAAGCGGTTCTGCACCTCGCGAGACGCCGTCCAGTGCTCGTGCGAACGCGTGGCGCTCATGAGCCCGGCCGCCAGCGCCGCGCCCGCGCTGGCCACGATGATCCACGAGCGGGGGACGGTCGGCACTCCCGCGATCGCGGTGGTGCCGACCGTCATGGTCACGCACCCGTAGGTGAAGAGCTTGGACGCCAGGCGGCTCCGCCACGCGCGTCCCCGCCAGTTCTTCATCAGGGCCTGCCACCGGGCGAAGGCCCTGTCCTTGCGCTCCTGCAGATCGTCCGAGGTCGACACCATGCGGACATGATGGCGGAGCGAGTGGTACCGCTGCCGTGAGCCGGATCCGGTTTCACCTCCGCGGCGGCAGTTCCCGGTTCTCGGTGATCAACCCGTGCTCGCTGGCGACGTAGTGGAAGTACGGCCGGCCAGTCCCGTCGTCACCGCCGTCCGAGCCGGTGTACAGCGTTCGCGACCGGCCGTCGGCCTCGGTGTTCACGCCGTTCGTGCGGGCCAGCACACCGGCCGAGCTCAGCCATTCGCGCGACGCGCGCGCCGGCCGCCACGACCGGCCGTCGCCGGTGAGGTCGCCGAGGATCTTCGTCATCTCGACCGAGCCGGAGATCCGCAGGTTCTGGTCGTCGGTGATGGCCGCGGTGGCGTCCGTGGTGAGCGGGTAGGACCACGTGTGCCGGTCGGCGGACCGCACCCGGCCGTCCACTGTGGACACCGAAGTCTGCTGCCCCGCGTCGGCCTGCACGACGTGCTGGGTGAAGCCGCCGCCGGTCACGTCGTCGCTGTTGCGGTAGTCGCGGGTGCGTTCGACGCGGGTGGACACACGGCCGGCGGACGTGTCGACGTAGCCGGCGGTGACGTCGTGGCGCTTCGCCGCGACCGTGACGTTCACGCCGCCCTCGATGTCCTTGACCGTCGTCTGCCGGGCCGGCGCGGCGGCGACGTCGGCCTGGGTCAGCGCCCCGGACGTCCGCGCCGCTTTTTTGTCGGTGTAGAGCAGTAGCGTCGGGACGACGGTGAATTCGCCGCCGATGTCCGGGAAGGAGAAGGAGATGTCGTGCACACCGCCGTCCACGAGACGGCCCGCGAACGGCGTGACGTCGTAGGTTTCGGCGTGCAGGCTGAAGGTGTCGATCGCCACGATCGGCCGCCACAGCTGCGGCACGATCCCGCCGGAGTAGATGTGCGGGAACGTGAACGCGCTCCCGGCCGGAGTCCCGTCGATGGCGAAGTTCGCCTCGCGGTAGGGCCCCTTCCCGCACAGCCCCGCCGCCGGGTACTTCGCCGCGACGTCGTCCGGGACGTCGTCGAACCACTGCTCGTCGCAGGCGTGGCCCTCGAGCGTGACTTCGAGGTAGGCGCGGGTGATGTTGCGCGGCAGGTCTTTCGCGGCGAAGTGGACGGTGGGCGCCGCGGGAGTCGCGTCGGCGTGCCCGAAGCCGGCGACGTGGTCCGGGGTGGCGGGCGCCGGGTGCTTCCGGTCCGCCTGGTAGTAGGTGAGCGTCACGGTCTGCGCGTAGACACCGGTGTAGACCGGCGAGTTGTAGTTCTCGATGCCGCCGTGGAACGGCTGCGGGGTGCGCAGCAGCGCGCTGTAGGGGGTGAGGTCCTTGTCGAAGTGGTAGGTGATCGGGCGGCGGCCTTCGCCGCTGGGCTCCTCGGTCGTCCCCCACCAGACCTCGGTGCCGCCGATCCGCAGGTCGCCGATCCGGTCGTACTGGCGGCCGCTGACGGTCACGCTCTGGTCCATGACGACCTTCGCCCACGGGCCGGGACAGGCCTTCGGCGGGGTGAGCGTGCCTTCGTAGAAGCGCGGGCTGCCGTCGGCGGCGTTGGAGCGGAAGCCGTCGGCGAGCGTGACTGTGCAGTGCGGGGTGTCCGGCCGGGTGACCGCGGGCGCCGCGGTCACCGGATCGTCGGTGTCCCCTTCCACGAAGGGCGAGGCCGCGGCGACCGCACCGGAGAGCACCCACGTCAGCACCAGTGACAGGACGATCGTGAAGATCCGCACCCGGACTCCTCCCAGCGGCAGGGACACCGGCTCGGAGCCTAGCGGCGCGCGCGTCCGACGAACGGCGGGAATCGGGCCTGAAACGTTTCAGTTCCCGTGGTAGGCTGCGGTTTTCCCGGCGAGGGGGTGTGGTGGTCGGCATCAAGGACGTCGCGAAGCAGGCCGGCGTCTCGATCGGCACGGTGTCCAATGTGGTCAACCGGCCGCACGTGGTCGCCGTGGCCACCCGCAACCGGGTGCTGTCGGTGATCGAGGAGCTGGGCTACGTCCGCGACGAGTCGGCGCGGCAGCTGCGCGCGGGCCGCAGCCGGATCATGGGGCTCCTGGTGCTCGACCTCGGCAACCCGTTCTTCGTCGACGTCGCCCGCGGCGCCGAGCAGGCCGCGCACGCCGAGGGCCTCAACATCGTCACGTGCAACAGCGGCCAGCGGTCCGACCTCGAAGCGTCGTACCTGGCCATGTTCGCCGAGCAGCGGGTCCGCGGGGTGCTGCTGAGCCCGGTCGCGACGTCCGGCGAGGCCCTGCGCGCGTTCCGGCGCAGCGGCACGCCGTACGTCTTCGTCGACCGCAAGGCGCCGACGTCGGAAGCGAGCTCGGTGGCGGTGGACGACCTCGCGGGCGGCGCGCTCGCGGCCCGGCACCTGCTGGAGACCGGTCACCACCGGATCGCGTTCGTCAACGGCCCCGCCATCCTCGCCCAGTGCCGCGACCGCGAACAGGGCGTGCGCACGGCGCTGGCGGGCTCGGCGGCGGAGCTGACCGTGCTGGACTCGATCGGCCTCGACGTCTCCTCCGGCCTCGACGCGGGCGCCCGCCTGCTGGGCATGAGTCCCCGCCCGACGGCGGTGTTCTGCGCGAACGACCTGCTGGCGCTGGGCGTGCTGCAGGCGATGGTCGGCGCCGGCGTCCGGGTCCCGGACGAGATGGCGATCGTCGGCTACGACGACATCGAGTTCGCGGGCGCGGCGGCGGTCCCGCTGACCTCGGTCCGCCAGCCGGCCCGCCGCCTCGGCCGCACGGCGGCGGAGCTGCTGCTGGCGGAGACGGCGGACACCACGGTGGAGCACCGGGCGGTGGTGTTCACCCCGGAGCTGGTCGTCCGCGAGTCGACCCGGGTGCGCCGCTGAAGCCGGCCAGGATTCTTGAACGAGCAACTAGATGGGGGTACTAGTGGCACCAGGGCCGGTACGGTCCGTTCGCTCTTCAGGGGAGAATTCATGCGAATTGGTTTCAGCCTTCCGGTGTTCGGCAAGGCGGCGGCCACACCGGGCGGGATCGCGCGGTACGCGCGCGCGGCCGAGCAGGCCGGGGCAGCCGGTCTCTGGGTCGGTGACCGGTTGCTGTCGCCGGTCGCCCCGGCGGTGCCCTACCCGGGCTACGACACCATGCCCGAGGAGTTCTGGACCGCGCAGGACCCGTTCGCCGCGCTGGCCGTCGCCGCGGCGGTGACCGAGACCGCGGTCCTCGGGTCCAGCACCATCAACGCGACCCAGTACCAGCCCGCCAACCTCGCCCGCCTGCTGACCAGCATCGACGTGGCCAGCAACGGCCGGCTGCTGCCCGGCCTGGGCATCGGCTGGTCGCCCGACGAGTACGCGGCCGTCGGCGTCCCGATGTCCGAGCGCGGCAAGCGGCTCGACGACCTGCTCGATCTGCTGGACACCTGGTGGACCAAGGACATCGTGTCGCACGAGGGCGTCGGCTACACGATCCCGGACACGCACGTCGCGCTGAAGCCCGTGCGCAAGCCGCCGGTGCACCTGGCCGGGTTCGGCGAGAAGGCGCTGCGCCGGGTCGCCGAGCGGGCCGACGGCTGGCTGCCGGTCTGGTCCGTCCCCGAAACGTTCCCGGCGGAAATGCTCACCTCCGCCCTGGCCAAGATCCGGGCCGGCGCCGAGCAGGCCGGCCGCGACCCGCGGGCGCTCGGCCTCGCGCTGCGGGTGAACGCCGGCTCGGGCACGAAGCCGGAACTGATCGCCGAGTCGATGGCGAAGATCGTCCCGCTCCTCGAGCCGGACCACGTCTTCGTGGATCTCACCTACCTGACCGGCAGCGTGGACGAACACCTCGACCTCACCGGCCGGCTGCTCGAACTGACCGCCAAGGGCTGATCACGCCCGCTTCGCCGCCGGAAGGCCATGCCCGCGCGGTGACATCCCGGGGGATCCGGCCGATCAGGGGTGTCACCGCACTGCGGAAAACCGGAACCCGATGCGGCGGACTTCCGCATGGTGCGGCAGGTCTTGGCGCGCCAGGATTTCCGGCATGGCTAACCCTGTTCTCACTCACGACAGTGCCCGCGCCGACGAACACGACCTCGTGTTCCGCCAACCTCGCCCCGCTGGACGCGTTCGTCCGGGCGAGGGTGGCCCTGCACACCGGCGCCGGTCTCGCGGACCTGCTGCCCGTCATCAGCGCCGGCTTCTCCCCCGGCCGGTTCGACGGGTACGCGACCGGCCTGGCCGCCGAACTGGCCGTGGTGCTCGACGTCCCGGACGCCGAGCGCCACCTTCGGCGTGCCGAGCGGCACGCCGCGCACAACCGCTGGACGGCGGCGGTCCTCACCCGCGCCCACGCCCGCCGCCGGGGCGATGCCGGGCTGCTGAAGGACGCCGCGAACCAGTTCGCCGCACTCGGCGCCGGGTTCGAAGAGGAAGCGACGTTGCTGCTGAGCGACGACCGGGTCAGCTGACCCCACCGAGCAGCGGCAGCACGGAAAAGGTGTGGTCCTGCCAGATCAGCCGGGAGGCCTCTTCCGGGTAGGCGGTGACCGACGGCGGGGTGTCGAAGAGCTGCGTGAGGCGTCGGCCGGTGTCGTACGCGGGCCAGCCGGGGTCGCCGTGGGTGGCGAACGCCGTCCACGCGGCACGGATGCCGGCGGACAGCTCCTCCGCCTCGGGCGCCTCCCCGATCAGCACGGCGGGCTGGCCGCTGCTCAGGTTGCCGAAGACGAGCGGCACGTCGAGGCCGTGGCAGGCGCCGAACGCGCCGCCCATCCCCGGGGCGGGCCAGGTCAGCTCGAAGAGGTGGGCCCGGCCGCCCGCCGCAGCCTGCGCGTGCGCGAGGTGGAGGGACGGCATCCGGAACAGCCAGTCGGAGTTGACCAGTTCGTACAGCTCGTCCGGGCCGGCGGCCGGGAAGCTGTCGCGGTACCGGCGGGCGCCGTCCGGGCCGGGCGCGAATGCTTCCAGCGCCGTCGCCGCCTGCTCCGGTGTCACCTCGCCGAGCAGGCCCTCGATCGCGGTGAACAGCCGCTGCTCGTCGCGGGTGTGGCCGGCGAGGAGGTCGATGCCATGGCCGGCGCCGTCGGCCAGCGCCTGCCAAGGGGTGCGGGGCAGGACGTCGCCGTCGACGACGGGCGCGAACGGGATCGATCGGCGCGCGGCCTGGCCCCAGGGTCGTGCCCACTGGCCGATCTTGGCGGTAACCGCGTCACCGGCGGCGGCCAGCCGGGCCGGGGCCACGGCGGAGAGGGCGGCCACCGTGGGTCGCAGCCCCAGCTCGGCGGCGAAGGCGGTGGCGATGTCGGCGGCGAGCGCGGGCGTGAAGAACGTGCCCGGCACGCTCTGCGCGACGGCCCGGCCGAAGAGCCCGGCGGCGCGCGGCATCGCCAGCAGGGCGGCGACCGATCCCCCGCCCGCCGACTCCCCGAAGACGGTGACCCGGCCGGGGTCGCCGCCGAAGGCCCGGATGTTGTCGTGCACCCACCGCAGGGCGGCGACCTGGTCGAGCAGGCCCCGGTTGGCGGGCGCGCCCTCGATCTGCGCGAAGCCCTCGATGCCCACGCGGTAGTTGAAGGTCACCACCACGACGCCGCCGTCCCGCGCGAGGCGGCCGCCGTCGTACTCGGGGAGGGACGCCATGCCGATCGCGTAGGCACCGCCCTGGATCCACACCATGACCGGCAGTCCGGCGTCCGGGCCGGGGTCGGGCGACCAGACGTTGATCGTCAGCCAGTCGTCGGCCGCGTCCTTGGCCAGGGCGTCCATCCCGAACGCACCGGCCTGCGGCGGCGGCGGGCCGTACGACACGGCTTCCCGCACACCGTCCCAGCTCCGCGCCGGCCGCGGCGCGGCGAACCGCAGCGCGCCGACCGGCGGCTCGGCGAACGGGATGCCGCGGAAGACGGCCACGCCGGTTTCCGTGCTGCCACGCACTGTTCCGGCCGCCACACGGACTTCGGGCCGGGCCCCGGCAACGGTCATCACGACTCCCCCCTCAAGCCGAGCGCGACCCGTCAGGATCCGCACCGGCCCGGGGATCGTCCCGCTTCACCAGGATGCGCGCCAGCCATTTACCGGGGGGCCCGAACGTGATGCCAGGACCGCGAAGGTTCACCGGCTTGGGCCGCGCCCGGCTCATGCGCCCCAATGTGGCATTCGGTGCGTCCAGCGCACCCAATGTGGCGTTCGGTGCGTCCAGCGCACCCAATGTGGCATTCGGTGCGTCCAGCGCACCCAATGTGGCATTCGGTGCGTCCAGCGCACCCAATGTGGCGTTCGGTGCGTCAGATGCAACCAACGCCACATTGGGGCGGAAGCGATCCGCTCAGGTCAGCAGGAGGCCGCCGTCGACGTACAGGTCGTGGCCGGTCATGGCGGTGTTGCGGAGGAGGAAGTCCGTGGCGTCGATGACCTCCGCCGTGGTGACCAGGCGGCCGATGGGCGCCCGGTCCGCGTGCGGCGGATGCGGCACGTCACGCCACCGGGGGCTGTCGCCCACGAGCCCCGGGTGCAGCGCGTTGACGCGGTGCGGGGCGATCTCCAGGGCGAGGGTTCGTGTCAGTCCGGTGATCCCCGCGTTGAACGTGGTCACGATCGTGGACCCCGGATAGGGGCGTTCCTTGGCGAGGCCGCCGAACAACACCACGCCCGCGCCGGGGCGCAACCGCTCGCGCAGGACCCGGACGGTCTCGGCGTAGCCGACGAGCTTGACCGTCACCGACCGGATCGCGCCGCTCACGTCGAAGTCCGCGATCGTGTTCATCGCCGGCGGTGCGGCGGTGAGCACGAGATTGTCCACTTCGGTCACCTCCGCGAGCGCGGCGGCGATCGTCTCCGGCTCGGCCAGGTCGACAGCCAGGCCGTGGGTGTCACCACCGATCTCGGCGGCCGCCGTCTCGGCCCGCGCCTTGTCCCGGCTCGTGACGACCACCGTGTCGCCGCGCTCGGCGAAGGACCGGGCGATGGCCTGGCCGAGGCCGCCGTTACCGCCCACGACGATCGACGTGGTCATGCCGTGGTTCCCGCCGGCTGCCGGGTTCCCGTGACCACCGTTGGCGTTGTCTGCTTGCCGCGCAAAGTCTCCCCTAGGCCGATCACTAATGACCAATTGGTCATTAGTGCCCAACCTAGCGAGCCGAGCCGTCGCTGTCCAGCCGTACAGTGAGGCCGTGACCGGCCCGACCGAGACTCCCCCACCGGCCCGCAAACGACGACGCGACCCCGAATACCACCGGGCCGCGATCCTCACCGCGGCCCGGGCGGCGTTCACCGAAGCCGGCTACCGCCGCGCCACCGTCCGCGACATCGCGCGTCGCGCCGGAGTCACCCACGGATTGGTGCTGCGGCAGTTCTCGACCAAGGAGCAGCTGTTCCTCGCCGCCGTTCCCGGCACCCGCGATCTGGCGCAGGTGGCCGAGGGCGACCTCCGGACCTTGCCCGACCGTGTGGCGCGAGCCTTCGTCGAACGGATGGAGAACGGCGCGGACCAGGACCCGTTCGTCGCGCTCGTCCGCAGCGCGGCGGCCAACGAGGAAGCCGCGACCAAGCTCTACGTCGCGATGCAGGAGCACAGCCTCGCGGTCTACCGGGACGTGCTCCCGGCCGACGCCGACGTCCGGGTCGCGCTGCTCGCCGCACAATTGATCGGCGTGACGTTCAACCGGTACATCGTGAAGACCGGTGCGCTCGCGGACATGCCGGGCGAACAGCTCATCACGCACCTGTCCTCCGTTTTGCGGCACATCCTCCTCGACTAGCCGGGAGGAACGTTGACAACCGGCGTGCCGCGGGAGATTCTGGGAGCGCTTCCAGAAGTCGCCGTCGGCGCCGTCCCGGTGCCCGTTCAGCCGCGCTCCGCATTCGAAGCGAAGGAGACGCCATGGGCACCGCCTCCCGCCGGATCGCCTCGCGCCCCGCTGTCCTCGCCGCCGTGGCCGCGGTGCTGCTGGGCGGGTCCGTCCTGTGGTCCTGGCCGTCGGCCGCCGCACCAGCGGCCCCGGTGAGCGCCATGGCCACCCATTTCGACGGCCTCGGCGCGCCCTACGGCGGCTGCGGCCTGCCGCAGGACGTGCTCGACGCCCCGGACTTCGTGGCCCTCAACGTCTACAAGACCCCCGGCGACTACAGCTTCTACCCGCGGCCGCTGCCGCCGTCGCAGGCCGACAAGATCGGCCTGTGGGACAACGGCCGCAACTGCGGGCGCTTCGTCCAGGTCACCATCGGCGACTACTGCACCGGGATCAACGACGGCGCCCCGGGACAACCGTTCTGCCGCAACGGTTCCTGGGTGGCCGACGGCTACGAGGGCGCCCAGCTGACCATGGTGGTCGCCGACAGCTGCGGCGACTCGAACGCGTGGTGCCGCGACGACACCGGCCACCTCGACCTGTCGACCGCCTCCCTCAACCGGTTCGTGAAGAACGGCGTCCCGGTCGGCGACCTGAACCCGGCGCACTGGAACAACCGGCGGATCTCGTGGTCCTTCGTCCCCGCGCCGGCCTACACCGGTGACCTGAAGATCGGGTTCCTCCGGGGCGCGCAGCGGTACTGGGCCGCGATCGCCGTTTCCCACCTGCCCGACGGCATCCACGGCGTGGAGTACCTCGACGTGGACGGCGCCTGGCGGCCGGCGCAGCCGAACAGCGACATGGGACAGGCCTTCGTGATCGGCCCGACCATCGCCGCGGGGACGTCCTACGCGATCCGGGTCCGGGACGCCCGCGACGCGCTGGTGAACGACGGGCGCGTGTACCGGTTCACCTTGCCGGACCAGTGCCTGTCGGGGTGCGCGGCGGCCTACACCTCGGTCGGCTACACGACCGGGACCGGCACCCCTGGCTCGACCACACCCACCACGCCGACCACACCCACGACGCCGACCACGCCCGCCGGCGCGGCGTGCGCGGCCACCACCGCGGTCACCAGTTCGTGGAGCGGCGGTCACCAGCTCGAGATCACCGTGCGCAACACCGGCTCGGTCCCGATGCGGGGCTGGACCACGTCGTTCTCGTTCGCGGGCGCCCAGCGGGTGGCCAGTTCGTGGAACGCCGTGCCGACCCAGACCGGCCAGCAGGTACAGGCCACCAACCAGAACCACAACGGGGCGCTCGGCACCGGTGCGACGACCACGTGGGGCGCCGTGGTGACCGGCGACGCCCAGCCGTTGGCCGGGACGAGCTGCGCCGCCCGCTGACGAGCGTGGTCACGCGGTCAGTTCCGTGCTCCTGCTGAGGTCTTCCCAGCGGGCGAAGTCGCGCCGTAGGGCGTCGAGCTTGCCGCGGGCGACGTCGAGGGCGGCCGTGCCGAGCAGCAGCCGCAACGACGGCTCTTCGGCTTCGAGCACCGTGACGATGGCCTCGGCGGCGCGGGCCGGGTCGCCCGGCTGGCTGCCGTACGTGGCCAGCGTCGCTTCACGGCGTTTGCCGGCGGTCTCGGCGTAGTCGCCGATGCGGATCGCGGACTGCTTCATCGACGGACCGGACCAGTTTGTGCGGAACGCGCCGGGCTCCACGATGGTCACTCCGATGCCCAGCGGCGCGACCTCCGCGGCCAGGGACTCCGACAAGCCCTCCACCGCGAACTTCGTCGCGTGGTAATAACCCGTGGCCCCGAACCCGGCCAGCCCGCCGAGCGAGGAGATGGTGACGACGTGGCCGGACCGCCTGGCCCGCATGCCGGGGAGCACGGCCTTGGTCACCTCGACGAGACCGAAGACGTTCGCCTCGAACAGCGCGCGGACCTCGGCGTCCTCGCCTTCTTCGATGGCGGCCAGGTAGCCGTACCCGGCGTTGTTGACGAGGACGTCGATCCGGCCGAAGGTTTCTTCGGCCTTGGCGACCGCGTCGGCGACCTGCCCAGGATCCGTCACATCGAGGGCGAGGGCCACCGCCCGGTCGCCGTGGCGGCCGGCGAGGTCCGCGACCGTCCGGGGGTCGCGTGCGGTGACCACCGCCCGCCACCCGCGATCGAGGACGTGGGTGGCCAGTGCGCGGCCGAGACCGGTGGAACACCCGGTGATGAACCAGACCGGGGATTCGGTGAGTGTCATGAGTACTCCACTACGTCGTCGCTGTCTTTCTCCGTCCTGGCACCAGGTTCGGCCGAGCCGGCGGGGACAGCCAGTCGTCCGGTCTTCCTGGGACCGCCGGTACCAGGCAGATCCGGCACGGGCGAGGCACACTGGCGGCCATGGCGAACACCGAATTCGGGCAGGCGGTCCGGCGCTGGCGGGACCGGGTCTCGCCGGACGCCGTCGGCCTGCCCGCCGGCGGGCACCGGCGCGCGGCCGGCCTTCGGCGCGAGGAGCTGGCCATGCTGGCCGGGATTTCCGCCGACTACGTCACCCGGCTCGAACAGGGCCGCGCGTCGAACCCCTCGACCCAGATCGTCGAAACCCTCGCCAGGGCACTGCGGCTGTCCCGGATCGAGCGCGAACACCTGTTCCGCCTGGCCGAGCTGACCCCGCCCGGCCCGGACACGGTGCCCGCCTACCTCACCCCGAGCGTCCAGCGCCTGCTGGACCGGCTCACCGGAACGCCCGTCGCGGTGTTCGACGCGTGCTGGACGCTGCTGGTCGCCAACCCGCTGTATGCGGCGTTGATGGGCGACCCGTCCGGGTGGCGCGCGCACGAGCGCAACGCCGTGTGGCGCAACCTGCTCGGCCCGGGCACCCGGGTCCGGCACACACCGGCGTCGAGGCGTGCCATGGAGGGCAATCTGGTCGCCGATCTCCGTGCCGCCGCGGGCCGCTACCCCGCCGATCGGCAGCTGCGGCGGCTGGTCGCCGAGCTGCGCGCGAACAGCGCCCGGTTCGGCGAGCTGTGGGACTCCGGGGCGGTCGGCCACTACGAGACCGCGCGGAAGACGATCGACCACCCCCAGGTGGGACCGCTGACGCTGGACTGCGACATGCTCACCGTCGCGGGCAGCGACCAGCGCGTCATGGTCTACACCGCCGAGCCCGGCTCGGACGACGCCGAGCGCCTGGCCCTGCTCACCGTGCTCGGCACCCAGCAGCTGACCGGCTAGTTTCTCGCAAGGTGTTTGACGTTCTGGCCGAGCGCCCCAATGTGGCGTTCGGTGCGTCCAACGCACCCAATGTGGCGTTCGGTGCTCCTCCCATGCCCCCACCACCACCCTCAACGGAGGCGCTTCGCGCCGCAGTGCTGATTCCACGCAACCAACGCCACATTGGGGCGCAACCCCGGGCGCTCGAGCGGCACGGTTGCCCACCCAGACCAGGGGATCGTGGCTTTTCGGGCACCCGCGCGCCGGCGCCGGCCGGGGACGATCAGGCGCTGCTATCTTCACCGGCAAGCTTGCTTGAAAGTTTGACTAAAGAACCGACCAGGACGTCAGAAAGGTCGCGCGGTGGGAAATCCGCTGGTCGCGGAGACCAAGGACTCGACGAAGGCGTATTCGGGGATTTCGCTTCTGGAGTCGGCGAATGATCTGAAGTCGGCGATCGAGAGTGGCGACTGGGCGTCGGTCGCGTTGGGTGCGGTGGGGACGGCGCTGGATGCGTTGTCGATGGCGATGGACCCGTTCGGGGCGGTTCTGGCGGCCGGGGTCGGCTGGTTGATGGAGCATGTCGGCCCGTTGAAGGAAGCTCTCGACGGGTTGACCGGCAATGCGGATGAGATCGCGGCGCAGGCGGAGACGTGGAAGAACGTCGCGACGGAGCTGGGCAGCATCGGGGAGGACCTGACCGGCATGGTCAGTGCCGACACGGCGTCGTGGGCGGGGAACGCGGCGGACACCTATCGGCAGCGGGCGCAGGACACCGTGACGTTGCTGTCGACGGCGCAGAAGGGGTGTGAGGGTGCCTCCAGCGGGGTGAAGACCGCTGGTGAGGTGGTGGCCGCGGTGCGGGCGTTGGTGCGGGACATCATCGCGGAGCTGATCGGGCATTTGATCAGCTGGGCGTTGCAGGTGGTGTTCACCCTGGGGATCGGGTTGACCTGGGTGGTGCCGCAGGTGATCAACGCGGTGGCGAAGACGGCGTCGAAGATCGCGGATTTGACCAAGCGGCTGGTGAAAGCGTTGCAGGCGCTGATTCCGCTGCTCAAGCGAGCCGGTGACCTGTTTTCGGACGCGGCGAAGGCGTTGCGGAACATCAAGCCGGGTAAGGGTGCCCCGCCGCCGAAGCACGCCGACATCAACGGCAACCCCAAAGGCCTCGGCGGACCCAAAGGCAACGGCTCCCCCGACGCCCCACCCCCGAAAACCGATCCACCCCCCAAGACCGACCCGCCGCCCAAGAGCGACGACAGCACCACCACGTCCGGGGCCAAGGCCGACCCGCCACCGAAGGCCGACCCGCCACCGAAGACGGACCCGCCGCCCAAGAGTGATCCACCGGCCGACGCCCCGCCACCGCCGAAAGCTGACACGCCACCCGGGGGCGCTCCGAAGGGCGGTGGCACGCCAAAGGGCACCCCGAAGGGGGACGGCGCGCGCGACCGCGCCCTGCCGTCGGACTCGAAGACCTACTGCGGCGACCCGGTGGACATCGCGACCGGCGAGGTCGTGATGACCCAGGTCGACCTGACCCTGCCGGGCGAGGCCGGCGACCTGGAACTGTCCCGCACCCACCTCTCGTCCTACCGCGCGGGCCGGTGGTTCGGCCGGTCGTGGGCGTCCACATTGGACCAGCGGCTGGAGGTCGGCCCCGGGCAGGTCCGCTTCTACGCCGAAGACGGCATGGTCCTCGTCTACCCGGTGCCCGCCGACGGACCCGTCCTGCCGCTGGAAGGTCCGCGCCACCCGCTGCGCCGCTCCCCCGGTGGCTACCGGCTGTCCACCGGTGACCGGGAGCTGCACTTCACCGGCGATGGCCGCGTCGTGTCGCTCACGTCGATCGAGCGGAACGGCAGCCGCACCGAGATCACCTACGCCGCGGACGGCGCCCCCACCGGGCTGCGCCGTGACGACGGCGTCGAGCTCCGGATCGGCACGGCCGAGGGCCGGGTGGTCGCGCTGGGCGCGCCCGAGGCCGCGCCGCTGGTCCGGTTCGGCTACAACCGGCTGGGCCAGCTGACCACGGTCGCCGACTTCGCGGGCCGCCCGATGACGCTGGACTACGACTTCGAGCACCGGCTCGTCGGCTGGCAGGACCGCACCGGCACCTGGTACCGCTACGTCTACGACGCCGCCGGCCGCTGCGTCCGCGCCGTCGGGGCGAACGGCTACTACAACGCGACTTTCGCCTACGAGCCCGGCATCACCCGGCACACCGACGCGCTCGGCCACACCTGGACCTACCGGCTCAACGACGCGGGGCAGCTGGTCGAGCGGACCGATCCGCTCGGGAACTCCCGGCGGTACACGTGGAGCCGCCACGACCAGCTCCTGTCCCAAGTGGACGAACTGGGCCGCGAAACCCGGTACGGCTACGAGAACGGCGAACTTTCCAGCGTCACCCGTCCCGACGGCTCCGTGGTCAGGACGGCGCCCGCCGCCGAGGGCGAGGTGCGGCTGCAGGTGGGCGACGGGGACGCCGCCGTCCAGCGGGTGGTGCCCGCGGCCGACCCGTTCACCGTCCTGCCCGGTGCCGCGGTGCCGGCCGAGCCGGTCGCCGCACCCGACCCGCTCGGCGACGAGCCGGTGACGGACGGGCCGGTGCGCCCCGGTGACCGCGACCTGTTCGGCCGGCCCCAGCTGGTGCGGACCGCCTCCGGTGGCGCGGCCCGGCTGGGCTGGACGGCCGAGGGCCGGCGCGCCTGGCGGATCGGCCCGCACGGCGACCGCGAAACCTGGGTGCACGACGCGGAGGGGCAGATCGTCGAGTACCGCGACGCGGCCGGCGGGGTGCGCCGCCGCGGCTACGGGCCGTTCGGGCTCGCGGTGACGGACGTCGACGCGGCGGGCGCGCGGACCACCTACACCTACGACGGCGAACTGCGGCTCACGTCGGTGACCAACCCCCAGGGCCTGACCTGGCGCTACACCTACGATCCGGCGGGGCGCCTGGCCGAGGAGACCGACTACGACGGCCGCCGGCTCACCTACACCTACGACGGCGCCGGGCAGTTGCGGCGAATGACCAACGGCCTCGGCGAACCCACCGAGTTCGGCTACGACCTCCTCGGCAACGTCGTCGAGCGGCGGACGCCCGAGGACGTCACCCGCTACGCCTACGACGCCCTCGGCCGGCTGGCCCTCGCCGAGAACGCCGAGTCCCGCCTGGAGATCACCCGGGACGGGCGCGGCCGCGTGCTCGCCGAGACGGTCAACGGGCTCGGCGTGGCCTGGAGCTACGACGCCACGGTCCTGCGCCGCCGCACGTCGTCCGGTGTGGACAGCGAATGGGTCTTCGACGACGCGGGCCTGCCGCGGTCGCTGCGGATCGCCGGGCGCGACGTCGGGTTCGAACACGACCCGGCCGGTCGCGAGGTCGTCCGCGGCATCGACGGGACGCCCGTGCTCCGGCGGCGGTTCGACGCGGAGGACCGGCTCGTCGCGGAGGAGATCGCCGGCGTCGGGGAGCGCACCTACGGCTACCGGCCCGACGGAAGGCTCGCCGCGGTCGAGGACGCGGTGCGCCCGTGGCGGCTCGAGTTCGACGACGCGGGCCGCGTCAGCGAGGCGCACGGCCCGGGCGGCGTCGAGCGGTTCACCCACGACGCCGCGGGCAAAGTCACGTCGGCCGTCACGCCGTCGCTGCCGGGCCCGCGGACCTACCGCGGCAACACGCTGGTCTCGGCCGGCGGCACCCGCTACACCGGCGACGCGCAGGGCCGGATCACCGGACGGCACCGCGGCGGACAGTCCTGGACCTACTCGTGGGACCAGCTGGACCGGCTGCGCGGGGTGCGGACCCCGGACGGCGCCCGCTGGACCTACCACTACGACCCGCTGGGCCGGCGGTTCGCCAAACGGCGCTGGGTCACCGGCGCCGACGGCGAACCCGAGCTCGCCGGGGACACGCGGTTCCTGTGGAGCGGGTTCGATCTCGTGGAACGCGTGGAGTCCGGCGCGGACGGGTCGCACCGGATCCTGACGTGGGAGCGCCACCCCGGCGACGGCCGCCCGGTCGTGCAGGTCGAGCGCACCGCGTCCGGCGAGCGCTTCCACTGCGTGATCACCTCGCCCGCGGGCACGCCGACCGAACTGCTGGACGCGCGGGGCGAGCTGGTCTGGCGGGACCGGAGCGGCTTCTGGGGCGCGCCGCTCCCGGGCGCCGAAGACTCGGCCGGCGCGGTCCCGACGGCGTTCCCCGGGCAACACCGCGACGAGGAAACCGGGCTGCACTACAACGTGTTCCGGTACTACGACCCGGAAACCGCGCGGTACCTCAGCCAGGACCCGCTCGGGCTCGCCGCGGCGCCCGACCCCGTCGGCTATGTCACCGAGCCGCTGCTCACCGGTGACCCGCTCGGGCTCGTGGGCTCGTGCGGCAAGTCCGGTGGCGCGCAGACCCCGAAGCGGCCTCGCCCGGACGAATTCGACCAGTCCCCGGACCTCGTGCGGCCGCCGGGGAAGAAGCCCGACCTCGGCGTCGACGTGAACCGCATGACGCGCGAGGAGTGGGAGAAGTTCAAGCCCGAGCTGGACCAGATGATGCGCGCCGACAAGCACTTCTTCTGGTCCGGCGGCTACAAGCAGGGCCACGGCGGGCCGGACGACCCCTACCTGGGCTCGATCGAGTTCAAGGCGAACTCGGTCGCCAAGCAGCACGGCGGCAACACCCTGGAGGGCCTGGTCGCCGACAACCACCTGAAGATGCCCGGCTGGGTCGACGACAAGATGATGAAGGACCAGGGCAAGGGGTACTGGTCGCACGGCGACCACGGCACGTCCAACCTCGACCAGAAGAACTTCGTCAAGGAGAAATGGGACCACGCGTCGGAGACGTTCGCGAAGAACTCGACCCCGGACACCCACGTCGTCTTCCCGGACAAGCCCGGGAAGGAGACGAGTACCGGCATCCCCAACCCGAACAACGACATCTACCCGTACCGCCGGCCCGACAACATCTTCGACAAGATCGAGTACCCGAAGCTGGAACAGAACGGCATCAAGGTCACCGAACACAACGCCGAGACCGGCGGGACGCGGCCGTACCAGAAGCCGCCCAAAACGAGCCCCTGAGCGCCCGTTGGGGTCACCAAGCAGCGCAACCATTGTTACGCCGTTCGGGTGCTTTTCTTCGTGAATCGGCGACTGCCTGTCTCGGAGGGCGACTCCTCGTACTCTCACTGTTGTGGACGGCATCGACAGTCTCCGGCACGCGATCGAGACGATCCCCATCCCCGGCGCCCCGCCCCGCCTGTCGCGGCAGGGCGCCGCGGTCGGGCTCGCGCTCCTGGACACCTCGTTGCGGCTCAACCACGTGCGCCGGCTGACCGAACGGCTGACCGTGGTCGAGCACGGGACGGCGCGGCGGAGCACCGAGGTCGACGTCAGCCTCAAGCTCCTCGACGAGGGGCAGCGCCAGGCCACCGCGCAGCTGCAGGACCTGATCGGCCAGGAACACGGCGAGCGGGCCGCCTCGAGGCCGGCGCGGCAACGTTCCCTGTGGGTGCCGCTGGCCCGCCTGCCGCGCCGCGACGTCTCCCCCATCGACGTCTTCGACAGCGCGGGCCAGAAGCTGCCGCGGCTCACCCAGCACGAGGCGTCCCGGCTGGTCGCGGCCGGGCTCTACCGGTTGCTGCGCGGGATCCTCGCCGGCGACGAGAACGCGCACACCGCCAAGCACGAGCTGAACACCTTCCTGTTCCAGGTGCACGAACCACGCTGGCTCGTCCAGCAGGCGCTGCTGACGCTGCTCACCGAGCGGAACCACCCGGAGGCGGAGTTCGCGCTCGCCCCGGCGGGCGGCACGGTTCCCGGGTACGGGCGGCAGTGCCGGGAAATGGCGCTGGACATCCTCACCGGCTGTTCCGACCTGCTGGTCGAATACGCGTACCTGCTGAACGTCGCGGTCCGCGACTACATGCTGGTGGTGGCGCTGGACGATTCGGTCGAGGAGCACCGGCTCAGCTACGAAACCCCGCTGCACGTCGACGCGCGGCAACCCGTCGCGAAAGAGCAGTGGCGGCGGCTGGCCTCCAGCCGCCGCGGCTACGTCGTGAGCTACGAGACCATGATCCCGGCCACGCTGAAGTCCTACCACCTGGTGGCCAGGACCGCGCCGGAGGCCGAGATCTCCCGGATGTACCTGTCCACGGACGCCGACCGGCACCAGGTGGAGGGGCTGGCCGAAGACCTGGTCTCGCTGGCCGAACGGCAGGACGCCGCCCCGCTGCAGGAAGCCGACGGCGCCCGGCACAAGATCCTGGAACTGCAGGCGCAGACCGTGCTGCGCCGGCTCGCGGACCTGGTGCGCCGCCGCAAGTGGGAGGCCGGACAGTCCGGGGTGGAGCTCTCCCCGCGCAGCCTGCCCGCCTGCCACCGGCTCGCCGCCGCGGCCACGACGGGCGAGGCGGTGCGGACGGACTCGGGCGAGCTGGACAACTCGCTGCGGCGGCATCCGGAGTTCACGGCGGCGAACCTCCGCGAGGCCGCGCGCGAGCTGACCGACCGGGAGTTCGGACAGGACCTGGTCCTGGTCAACGGCATCGCCGACAACGAGGCACGGGCGTACTGGCGCCGGTCCGGCGGCCTCGACTCGCGCGGCGACCACGTCCGGGTGCGCGCGACGCTCGTGCTCAAGGACTCCACGAAGTCCGGTCCGCTCAACGTGACGTTCTACGCGCTGGCCGTCGCGACGGTCTCGTTCGTGCTCGGCTGGCTGCTGGTGGGCAGTCCGTGGCCGTACGGCCGGGCCGCCACCGAGGCGCTCGGCCACATCGGTGACGGCCAGTCCGTGATCACCATGCTGCTGCTGTTGCCGGGCTTCCTCTACAGCCGCCTGTCGCTGCCGCCGCGCCGCACCGTGCTCGGTTACCTCGGCACGCTGCCGCAGGCGCTCGTCCAGCTGAGCATCGCGGCCATCGCCGCGTTCGCCGCGACCGTCGCGACGCAGAGCCGAGGCGAGGTCGTGCAGGCCGCGCTCACGGTCGCCGTGGCGCTGCCGGTGCTCGCGGCGCTGGTGCTGTTCGGCCAGGCGTCGTGGCGGCAGTCGGCGATCCCGCTGTCCCGCATCGGAGCACCGCGGTGGGCGGGCGCCGGTGCCTGGGACCGTCGCGCGGCGCTGGAGGCCGACGTACGGTTCGACTCGTCCGGGGGATGGTGAGGATGCGCAACCAGCGGATCTCCGTGCGCAACGTGGCCGACCTCGCCAGGGCCGGCTTCGAGATAGCACGGCAGCCGGTGACCAAAGTGGACTTCGAGATCCACCACGCGATGGCCCGCCACGGCTACCTGCGCGAGCTCGTGTCCACGGGCTCCGACAGCGCGGTCTTCCTGGAGACGCTGTGCTCGGCCACGAACGGCGCCGGCGTCGTGATCGGCACCCGCACCCGCAAGCCCTTGGACGGCACCGAAGTCGTCGAGCGGGTCGACGGACGGCAGCCGGCGGAACGCCCGCAGCAGAACGCGGGCGGCTGGGTCTTCCACCAGACGACCTCGCCCAACCCGACGTTCATCTACGAGTCCGCGCAGACCTTCGAGGGCCTGATCGCGATCGACCCGGCGGCACGCGAGGTGTGCGAGTGGCACGGCCTCGCCGTCCGCGACCTGGTGCGGGAGATCTCCGAGGCCGCGTCCGCCCTCGTCGACGCGCCGCTGCTGTCACTGCAGTGCCCGGCACAGCTGCCGACGATCGTGAAGACCCGCAACCACGATCTCCGCACCCGCAAGGAGATCGCGCCACCCTGCTCGTCGCTGGCGGTCCGGTTCGCGATCGCGCTCCGGGACGTCTCCGCGGCCGCGCGGTTCGAACTGGCCGACCGGTTCCGGGAACTGTGCGAGAAGCACGGGTACAGCTTTTGGCTCGCCGACACGCGCCCGGGTCACCGGCAGGGGAACTGGTTCGAGGTCTACCACGCCGACGGCGAGTTCTCGCCGCTGTACAAGGGCGACCTCCGGTCCCGCCAGCGGATCGGCACATGCCTGCCGGTGACCTTCGTCGGGCCGGCGCGCATCGGCTCCACGCACGCGATCGCCGCCTTCCTGCAGCGCTATCCCCAGGTGGGCGTGGTCGGCTGCGCGGGAACGACGTTGTCGGACGTCGCGTTCGTCCACCTGCAGCTGTCGATCCACGGCGTGGCCGCCGACCGGCTGAACCGCATCCTGGTCAAGCTGCTCGGCGAGTCCTCGACCGCCGCCTACCCGCACAAGCTGCTGCGCGAGCTGTTCAAGCGGCTCGGCCTGCCGCCCGACCCCGACGGGCCGGGCACTTCGGCACAGGATCCGACCAGCGACTACCAGACCTTCGCCGGCCCCGCGTTCGCCTACCGTCCGTACCAGATGCCCGACTGCGTGGCCGTGTGGGTGTCGTGGGAGATCGCCCGCCAGCACCAGGGCCTCGCCGCTCCGCTGGACTGCCTTTACCGCGCACTGGCACAGGTCGCGCCCCAGGTGCCGATGCCGGACGCCACGGCGTCGGCGGGTGACCTGGCCACCGTCGAGTACCTCATCTGCCGCGCCACCGAGCAGTCGGTGGTCCGGGGCAAGGCGAAGCTGGCCGTGCCCAAGCCGGTCCTGCGTCAGTTCTCCTCGGGCGGCGTCGAACTGCCCGCGTCCAAGCTGTGCGCGTCGCTGGAGGAGGCGTGGAAGGCCCACGTCGACCAGTCCGGTGTGGACGGAGTGAGCGAGCTGACGGTGGCGTGGCGGGAATCCTGGCTCGGCCACTGGACCTACTCCTGAAGCGCCCCAATGTGGCGTTCGGTGCGTCCAACGCACCCAATGTGGCGTTCGGTGCATCCAACGCAACCAACGCCACATTGGGGCGCTTCACACCGGGTTGATCAGCACGGCGTCGCGGTCATCAGGCGCCGGGGACCGGAAGGGGTCGGCGAAGCACGTCCGCCCCCATTCCGCCGCCGCGGAGAAGGGCATGACGAACTCTCAGCGTCCCCCTGCCCCCTCGTACGTCACATTCACGCTAGCAGGAAGACCGGGACCCGGGCCACGACCAAGGCCGGCGCGTGCCGGTCAGGTGACGGTGAAGCTCGCGGACAGCGTGGCCGCCGAGCTGGTGCCCACGTAGACCTCGATCTTTCCCGGCTCGACGCGGAACTTCGCGGCGTTGTCGTAGAAGCCGACGTCTTCGGGGGTGAGGGTGAACGTGACGGCCTTCGACGCGCCCGCTTCCAGGGTCACCCGCTGGAAGCCGCGCAGCCGGCGCACGGGCTGCACGATGGTGGCGACCGGGTCGCGCAGGTACAGCTGGACGACCTCGTCGCCCGCGCGGTCGCCGGTGTTGGTCACCCGCGCGCTCACCTGGATCCGGCCGCCGCGCGCCGGCATCCGCGTGTCCGACAGGCGCAGTCCGTCGACGCGGAAGGTCGTGTAGGACAGGCCGTGACCGAACTCGTAGAGCGGGCCGGACGCCAGATCGAGGTACTTGGACGTGTACTTGTTGGCCGGATCGGCCGGGCGTCCGGTGTTCTCGTGGTTGTAGTAGACCGGGATCTGGCCGACCGCGCGCGGAAAGCTCACCGGCAGCTTGCCGCCCGGGTTCACCGTGCCGAACAGGACGTCCGCGATCGCGTGCCCGCCCTGCACGCCCGGCGCCCACGCTTCGAGGATGGCCGGGGCGTTCTCGTGCAGGTACGGGATCGTCAGCGGCCGGCCGTTGACCAGGACCACGACGAACGGCTTGCCGGTGTCCTTGATCGCGGCCACCAGCTGCTGCTGCACCCCGGGCAGGTCGATGGTGCTGCGGGCGGCCGCTTCGCCGCTCATGGCGGCGGTTTCGCCGACCACGACGACGGTCACGTCGGCCGCGCGCGCCGCCTGCCGCGCGGCGGCGAACCCGCTGGTGTCGGCCCCGTCGACGGCGCAGCCCGCGGTGAACGTCACCGTCGCCCCGGGCGCCGCGGCCTTGATCCCGTCGACCACGGTCACCGGCGGGGTGGTGAACGCGCCGGTCCCGAGGCCCGGCCAGGTGCCGTTGAGGTCGTAGGTCGCCGCGCCCAGCGGTCCGACGACGGCCACCGAGCGGACCGACTTCGCCAGCGGCAGCACCGGGCCGTCGTTCTTGAGCAGCACCATGCACCGCCCGGCGGCCTGCCGGGAGGCGGCGAGCGCGGCCGGAGAAGGCGCTTTCACCTCACCGGCTTCGTCGACGTACGGCCGTTCGAACAGCCCCAGCCTGACCTTGACCAGCAGGATCCGGCGGACGGCGTCGTCGATCTGGTCGCCGGTGATCCGGCGCTCGGCCAGCAAGCGCTGTCCGAACCGCACATAGTTGGTGCTGACCATCTCCATGTCCACGCCCGCCGGCAGCGCGGCCGCCGCGGCGTCCGCGCCGTCCCCGGCGAGGCCGTGCAGGATCAGCTCCTCGATTCCGGTGTAGTCGCTGACGACGAACCCTCGGAAGCCGTAGGCGCCCTTGAGGACGTCGTGCAGCACGTAGCCGTTGCCGTGCGCGGGTACGCCGCTGATGGTGTTGAAGCTCGCCATCACGGTGGCCACGCCGGCCTCGACGCTCGCCTTGAAGGGTGGCAGGTAGAGGTTGTGCAGGCGCTGCGGCGAAACGTCGACGGTGTTGTAGTCGCGGCCGCCTTCGGCGCCGCCGTAGGCGACGAAGTGCTTGGCGCAGGCGGCGACGCGGTCCGGTGAGGAGTAGTCGTCACCCTGGTAGCCGCGGACCTTCGCCACGGCCATTTCGCTCGCCAGGTAAGGATCTTCGCCGGACCCCTCGGCGATGCGCCCCCAGCGCGGCTCGTGGGTGACGTCCATCATCGGGGCGTAGGTCCAGTGGATGCCGCTGCGGCGGGCTTCCTTCGCCGCGACCGTCGCGTCGGCGGCCGGCACGCCGGGATCGAAGCTCGCTCCCTGGGCCAGCGGGATCGGGAAGTTCGTGGTGTACCCGTGGATCACGTCGAGGCCGAAGATCAGCGGGATGCGCAACCGGGTCCGCTCGACGGCGATCTTCTGCAGCGCGTTGAGCTTCGCGGCGCCCACGACGGAGAAGACACCGCCGAGCTGTCCGGTCGCCAACGCGGTCCGTGCGGCGTCTTCGGTGCCGACGAGCTGGAGCTGGCCGAGTTTCTCGGCGAGGGTCATCCGCTTGAGCAGGTCCTCGACCCGCGGGTTCCGTTCGGGCCGGGCGGCGGGGTCCGCGGCGGCGGCCGGGGCGAGCGCCGAGGCGGCTCCCCCGGTGACGATGAGACCGCCGACCCCGGCGAGCAGGCTCCGCCGGTTCACGCCGTCGGCGGCGGAATCGGCTACGTGACTCTCGGGCTGTTCCATGGCTGGGACCCTTTCGCGAGAGAACGAGGGCCGCCAGCATAAGCACGATCGACGCCCGCGGCCGGTTCCTTTTCCCACCCGATAATGCTTGTGGTCCGGACCTGGGAGTCCTACGGTCGAGTGCGGACCGACACGTGGAGGGGGCGCCGTGCGGGCGTTCGGAGCTGTCCTGGCAAGCGCTTTCTTACTGACCGGCGCGACACCCGCCGTCGCGGACGTGGCCTGGTCGCCGTCCCCGATCGCCTGGACGACCTGTCCGGACGACCCGGACAACCCCGGCGTCCCCGACGGGGAATGCGGCACGCTGCGGGTGCCGCTCGAATGGGACCGGCCGTGGGGGCCGTCGATCGGTCTCGCGGTGGCCCGGCACCGGGCCGCCGATCCCGCCCGCCGCCTCGGCGTCCTGCTGGCCGACGCCGGCGGTCCCGGCACGTCCGGCGTGGAGATCCCGTTGTCCCCCGGCTACTTCAGCCCGGAGATCCGGGCCCGGTTCGACCTCGTGGGCTTCGACCTGCGCGGGACCGGCAGCAGCGGGTACATCAGGTGCGAGCACCTGCCCGGCGCGCCCGGCGACGAGCCGGCCGGCCGGGCGCAGTTCGAGGCGCTGCGCGCGTACAGCCGGCAGGTGATCACGGACTGCCGTGCCCGGAACCTGCCGGTCTTCGACCACGCCGACACCGCCGCCAACGCCCGCGATCTGGACGCCGTCCGCCGTGCCCTGGGCGAAGACAAGATCAGTTTCCTCGGCACCTCGTACGGCACGCTGCTCGGCCAGCAGTACGCCGAGCGGTACGGCGACCGCGTCCGCGCGATGGTGCTGGACAGCACCATCGACCACAGCGTCGATCTCACGCACTTCGTGGGCGACCGGGCGGCCGCCGTGGACGAGCTGTTCGGGCAGTTCGTCGCGTGGTGCGACCGGACGGCGACCTGCGCGCTGCACGGCCAGGACATCCTCGCGACCTGGCGGCGGGCGCAGGCCAACGCCGACGGGATGCCGTTCCCGCACAACTGGTTGCGCGACCAGGTGGTCGCGGACATGCGCGGCCCGGACTGGGACGACGTGGCCCGGGTGATCGCCGAAACCGCGGCCGGCCGCTCGCCGGTGCGGGCCGAGTTCGAGTACAACTACGATTCGGTCCGCCTGGCCGTCGTCTGCCAGGACTTCGACCTCCGGATCCGGGACTTCGCGCGATATTCGGCGATGTACGCCGAAGAGCTGCGCCGGTCGCCGATCATGCGCGGCAGCCCGATCGGCCACGGGGAAGCCATGGCGTGTCTCGGCGTCCCCGGCCCGCCCGCGAACCCGCCGCACCGGCTGAGCATCCCGCGGGCGCCGCGGATCCTGCTGCTGAACGCCCGCTACGACCCGGCGACGCCGTACGCCTGGGCGGTGAACATCCACCGCCAGGCGCCGGCGAACACGACGCTGGTGACCTACGAAGGCTCAGGCCACGAGGTCTACCACCGCTCGACCTGCGCGCGGACGTTGACGGACGACTACCTGCTGACGCTGAAGACGCCGCGGCACGACCTCAGCTGCCCGGCCTGAACAGTCCGCGGTGGCCACCACGCCGGGTCAGCACGGGCTCCGCGTCGCCGGGAGCGCCGGCCGGTGGGATGCTCGACGCGACGGCGGGCCCGGAGGGCTGAACCATGGATCGGCGAGCAGTGCACGAGCAGTGGGAGCGCGACCGCGCCACCCTCCACGAGCTGGTGGCGACCGCGACGGCCACGGACCTCCGCCGCCGGTCGGCCGGCACCCGGTGGACCAACCGGCAGCTGCTGTTCCACCTGGTGTTCGGCTACCAGATCGTGCGTGCCCTGCTGGTGCTGGTCCGCCTCTTCGGCCGCCTGCCGGACTCCGCGAGCCGCCGGTTCGCCGCCGTGCTCGACGCCGCCACGCCGCTGTTCCACGTGATCAACTACCTGGGGTCCTGCGGCGGCGGCCTGCTGGGGCCGCGGCGCGCGGCCAGGTGGCTCGACCGCGTCATCGCCTCGCTGCACCGCAGCCTGGAGCGCGCCGCCGACGCCGACCTCGCCCGCGGCATGCACTACCCGACCCGGTGGGACCCGTTCTTCCAGCCGTACATGACGCTGGCCGACGTCTACCGCTACCCGGCCCAGCACTTCGCCTTCCACCTGCGGCAGCTCACCCTCGATCGGTAGTAGCCGGCCCGAGCCTGCGGGATGCCGGGCGGCAGCGGGTTGACCCCTTTCAGCCGTGGTCGAGCGGCTCGTAGCCGAACCAGTCGAAGTGGACGGTGCCGTCCGCGGCGTACATGCCGATGATCCGGCCGGTGAAGCCGCCGGCCACCTCGGTCGACAGGTACCGGCCGTCCAGGGTGGCGAGCGCGGTGAAGGCGCCGTCCGGTTCCTCGACGCCGAACGTGAGGAAGTCGGGTCCGGAGCGCGGTTCGCCCGGCGTGTGCGCGGCCACGTCGATGCCGAGCACCACGGGTCCGTCGGGCACCGCGAGGGCGGCGACGACGGTGCGCAGCGGGCCGACCCGAGCGAGCACCGTGACCTCTCCCGGACCCGCCTCGATCTCGTAGTGGTGTTCCTCGTCGAGCCGGACCGCCAGGCCGCCGCGTCCGTCCGCCGGATCGGCCAGTGCGCGTACCCGGCACGAGAGGTGCTGCTGGCGGCGGCCGACGAACACCACGCCGGGATCGTCCATGCCGCTGCCACGGGCCCGAAGAGTCAGCCACCCGGCCCGTTCCGTCGTGGTGCAGTGCTCCTCGAGCCTGCTGCGCACCGAGATCCAGTGCGGCCGCAGCTCATGGGCGTCGAAGTCGTCCCGGTCCGGCACGGCGGCGCCGGGCCGGAGCGGCCACGGCGGCGCGGGCAGGTCGAGGTCCAGCGGGCCCACGACCGGCCAGCCGTCGACCCAGTTCACCGGCGCCAGGAAGGTCTCCCGGCCGAGCACGTGCCAGCCGGGGGTGCCGCCACCCGGGCGCACGCCGAGCGCCACCATCCACCAGGAACCGTCGGGCGCCTGCACCAGGTCCGCGTGGCCGGTGTTCTGGACGGGGTGGTCGGAGCTTCGGTGGGTGAGGATCGGGTTGGCGGGGCACGGCTCGAACGGGCCGGTGGGCGCGGGGCCGCGGGCGATCGAGACGCCGTGGCCCCGCTCCGTCCCTCCTTCGGCGATCAGCAGGTACCAGTACTCGCCGATCCGGTAGAGGTGCGGCGCTTCCGGGGCTTTGCCGCCGGGCGTGCCGGACCAGAGCCGGCGAGGCGCCCCGAGGGTCTCCCCCGTCCGCGGGTCGATCCGGACCTGACCGATTCCCGCGTACGTGCACCAGCACGTCCCGTCCTCGTCCCAGGCGAGGTCCGGGTCGATGCCGCCGACCCCCGGCAGCCGGACCGGCTCCGACCACGGCCCCGCCGGATCGGTGGCGGTGACCAGCAGGTTCCCGCCGTCGCTGACGTTCGTGACGATCAGCCAGAACCGGCCCTCGTGGTACCGCAGCGTCGGCGCGTAGATCCCCGCGGATGACGGCGATTCGACGGGAAGACGCAGCTGGCTCGGCCGGTCGAGGACGTTGCCGAGCTGCGTCCAGTGCACCAGGTCCCGGCTGTGGAAGACGGGCACGCCGGGGAAGTACTCGAAGCTGGAGCACGCGAGGTAGTAGTCGTCGCCCACCCGGCAGATGCTGGGGTCGGGGTGGAATCCCGGGATGACCGGGTTGGCGACGGTGCCGCCCGTCCGCTGGTGCTCTGCCATGCGATCCCCTTCCAGTTCCGGCTGTTCCGGCTGTTCCGAGTACATCAAAAGCCACCGCCGGCCGCCTGGATCCGGGCCGGGTGATCGTCGCGGGCGGCAGCACCTGGTAAAGAACCACGCATGACCACCACGAACGCCTTCTCCCTGGAGCCCACTCCGATCCGGGTGCCCGACGAGGTCCTCGACGACCTGCGCGCCCGGCTCGCGCTGACCCGGCCACCGCTGGACGAGGGGAACGACGACTGGTCCTACGGCGTCCCGGCCGGCTACCTCCGTGAGCTGGTCGCCTACTGGCGGGACGGCTACGACTGGCGGACGGCCGAGGCCGCCATCAACGCCTACGAGCACTACCAGGTGCGCGTCGCCGGTGTCCCGGTGCACTTCATGCGCAAGCCCGGCCGCGGCCCCCGCCCGGTCCCGCTGATCCTCACCCACGGCTGGCCGTGGACGTTCTGGCACTGGTCGAAGGTGATCGACCCGCTCGCCGACCCGGCCGCCTCCGGCGGTGACCCCGCCGACGCGTTCGACGTCATCGTCCCGTCGCTGCCCGGTTTCGGTTTTCCCGGCCCGCTCACCGGCTTTCCGGACGTCAACTTCTGGAAGGTCGCCGACCTCTGGCACACCCTGATGACCGAGACCCTGGGCTACGCGAAGTACGCCGCGGGGGGCTGCGACATCGGCGGGATCGTCTCCAGCCAGCTCGGCCACAAGTACGCCGACGAGCTGTACGGCATCCACATCGGCTCCGGGCTGCCGCTCGACTTCTTCACCGGCCCCCGCGCCTGGGACCTCGCCCGGAACCGGCCCCTCACCGACGACCAGCCCGCCGACGTGCGCGCCCGCGTCATCGAGCTGGAGCACCGCTCGGCGTCCCACCTCGCCGTGCACATGCTCGACGGCGCCACCCTGGCCCACGGGCTGAGCGACTCGCCCGCCGGGCTGCTCGCCTGGCTGCTGGAGCGCTGGAACGCCTGGAGCGACAACGGCGGCGACGTCGAGTCCGTCTTCACCAAGGACGACCTGCTCACCCACGCCACGATCTACTGGGTCACCAACTCCATCGCCACGTCGATGCGGTACTACGCCAACGCCAACCGCTACCCCTGGACCCCCGCCCACGACCGCACCCCGGTCGTCCAGGCGCCGGTCGGCCTCACGTTCGTCACCTACGAGAACCCGCCCGGCATCCACACCGCCGACGAGCGCGTCCGGGCGTTCGAGACCGGCCCGCAGTCCGCTTGGTTCAACCACGTCAACGTCACCGCCCACGACCACGGCGGCCACTTCATCCCCTGGGAGAACCCCGGCGCCTGGGTGAGCGATCTGCGCCGCACCTTCCGCGGCCTCAGGCCCTGAGCGACCCTGCCGTGTTAGCGCTCACACGATGGCCCCGCCTGCCGTTGACTCGCCGGTGCGGGGCTGTCTAATGTGGAATTCCACTGAGGGCGACCGCGCCCGCGATCCGGGAGGTTCGGTGCCCAGACGCTGGGTGGTCGCATCGGTTGTGGCGTTGTTCGTGGTGGCCGCGACGGTGGTCGCCGTCGCCTTGGCGGCGCGGCCGAACGGCGTTGACGGCTCGCCGGCGCCGATCGCCCTGGCCGGCGGCCAGGCGATCGGGCCGGCCGCCACCACGGCGCCCCCAAGCGCGTCGCCGAACACGGCGCCGAGCGCGTCGCCGAGTCCGTCCGCCAGCCCGACGACGACCGTCGCTTCCCCCAGTGCCAAGCGCTCGGCTCCGGCGGCCGCGCCGGGCGGCGCGCCGCTCGCCGGGAGGATCGCGCCGGGGGTCACCCGCTCCGGGGTGGCCACCTTCTACGACGCCGACGGCGGCGGCGCGTGCGGGTACGACCCGGGCCCGGACCCGTTGACCGCGGCGATGAACCAGACGGACTTCGAGGGGTCCCGGGCGTGCGGGGCCTACATCCTGGTTCAGGGGGCGAACGGCGCGAGCGTGACGGTGCGGATCACCAACCTGTGCCCGGCGCCGTGCCGGGTCGGGCAGCTGGACCTGAGCCCGGCGGCGTTCGACCACCTGGGGGCGCGCAACCTCGGCGAGATCCCGATCACCTGGAAGCTGGCAAACCCACCGCTGTCGAAGCGGATCTCCGTCCGCTACAAGACCGGATCTTCCCAGTACTGGTGCGGCATCCAGGTGATCGACCACCGGAATCCGGTGGCCCGGCTGGAAGTCCGCGCGGGCGGCGGGTGGAAACAGCTCCAGCGCACCGACTACAACTACTTCCTGTCGGAGAACGGCGCGGGGTGCGGCGGGGCCATCGCGGTGACCGACATCTACGGCGAGCGGCTGGTGGTCGACCCGCTGCCGGTCAAGGCCGACGTCATCCAGCTGACGACCCGGCAGTTCGCCCAGCACTGAAGTCCGGGGTTCACGGTGCCCGGAGGGTTGCCGGGTGAACGCGGCTGACACGTCACCGACGAGCCGCCGGGCGCACAGGACGGCGGCGATCCGCCGGGTGGGCTACAGTGAGTGTTACGTGAGGTTGAAACGTAGCCCTACGTGAACGACTCTGCCCGCACTCCACCCCGGATCGATGCGGCGGCGAGTTCACCTCCGTGTTCCATGCGCAGGCCTACTTGTTGCCCGTGTCACCCGCTGCCCGGAGCCGGCCGATGCCGCGCGGTCCACCGGGATTGCGGAAAGCTCTGACAAGGGCGTGACGAGGGCATGACGATGGACCACATTCACGACGTTTCCGCCGCGCTGCTCGAACTGACCGAGTCGCTGCGAGCCGATCAGTCCCGCGACGAGACGCTGGCGCGCATGGCGTCCCGGGTCGTGACCCTGCTCCCCGGCGCCTACGCCGCGAGCGTGACCCTGTTCGAAGGCGGGGTGCCGGCCACCGTCGCGGCGACCGAAGAGGGGGTGCGCACCCTCGACAAGGTCCAGTACTCCCTCGGTGACGGGCCCTGCATCGAGGCGACGCGCACCGAGACGGTCGTGCGGACCGATATCGGGCAGGCGCGGCGGCGGTGGCCCGCGTTGGCCGAAGCCGTGGCCGAAGCCGGTGTCGAGACGATGATCTCGTGCCCGCTGTTCGTCCGGGCCGACAACGCCGCCGTCCAGGAAGCGGCGGACGACCACCACCTGTCGGGTGCGCTGAACGTGTGGAGCCGGCAGCCGGGCGCCTTCGAGCCGGCGCACGCCGCGCTGATCGCCCTGTTCACCACGGCGATGTCCGGGGTGATCCTGACCGCCGCGCGATGGGGCCGCGCCCAGGCCGAAGCCGGGCAGCTGCTCGTCGCGCTGCGGACGCGGGACACGATCGCCACGGCCAAGGGGATCGTGATGGCCCGCCGGAACCTGACCGTCGACGAGGCGTTCTGCTGGCTCACCGAAGTCTCCCAGCACACGAACTGCAAGATCCGCGAGATCGCCCGGGTCATCGTGGCCGATCCCGGCCTCGTCGAACCGGGTGGGCAGGCGGGCGGCGACGTCGTCCGCCACCATGGCCGCAAGCAGGGGTCGTCGAACCCATGACCTTTCCCCAAGGCGGCTCCGAGCGGTGGCGGGAGGAAACCGCGCTCCGCCTGCTCGCGGGGACGCGGCAGCGCGCGGCGGCGAACGAGGCGGTCGGCATCCTGCAGGTCTGGCACGCCTGCGCGCGCGAACAAGCCCGTGACGATCTCGACGTCACCGGTACCACGGCCGGCCGGGAGGTCGAGGCGCGCCGGATCATCGCCGTGATCGACGCCGCCGCGACCGGCCGGGCCGATCCCGACGCCCGCTGGGACTGACCGCCCGGACCTCGCTCGGTTCAGCGGCGAGGGAGAGCGCGCGGTCGAGCCAGTGGCGGCCTTCACCGAACACCCCGCAGCCCGCCCAGGAGAACCAGAGGGCCGAAGCCGGAGCCCGGCTTTCAGTCCTTGCCACGAAGCCAGTTCCGGGCCGGCGCTGTCGGTGAGCAGCGCGGTCGCGGCCAGTTCGGCCAGCACGACCGCGTCGGCCAGCTCGTCCGCCGTCAGCTCACCGGGCCGCCGCCGGTAGAGGTCCAGCGTGCCGAACCGGATCGCCCCGGCCCGCAGGGGGAAGGCGAAGACCGCCGCGGCCCCGGCGGGCAGCGCGCCGTCGGACAGACCGGGCCAGCGGTCCCGGTCCGCCCGCAGGTCACCGACCAGGACCGGTCCACCGGCTTCGAACGCCTCGACCCCCGGCCCCTCGCCGACGGTGTACTGCAGCTCCTCGAGCACCGCCGCCCACTCGTCGCTCGCCGCGGCCAGGTCCTGCACCCGCGACCCCGCCCGCACCGTGATCGCGGCACCGTCCACGCCGACCTCCGCCACCACGACCGCGCACACCACCCCGGCCCAGCCGGCCCGGCCGGGTGCGCGCTCGACGACCAGCCGCCACAGCCGCGCACGGCGCCGACCGTCCACCGCTCGTCACCTCCGCCCGTCCGGCGATCACCGGGCACCGTCCCCATCGGTGCCCCATCATCGCGCACGCGCCGGAACGGTGCCGCCTTCGGGCGGTGCGGTGCACGCGCCGCGGCTGGACGCCCGGCGCCGCGGCATGCCAAGTTGCCAGAGGGACGGCCACACGACGGCCGCTTCCGAGTACCGCCCCGATCCGCCCCCACCCGGAGGTCAACGGTGACCGAGTACGACTTCGACCGACGTGACGTGTTGCGCGCCCTCGCCCTGCTGGGGGTGACGGGCGTGACGGCGCCCCTGTTCGGCGGAACCGCCGCGGCGTCCGGCACGAGCCCGCTGGATCTCGAGTTCACCGTCGAGGAGCGGTTCCGGCCGTTCGACCTGATCGCGCCGAGGTTCGTCCAGGTCGACACCGCGGCCCGGCGCGGCGCCCTGGTCAAGACCGGTGTCCGGCCGAAGGCCCCCTACGGAACGGTGACGGCCGAAGTGCTCGACGGGAGCGCCCCGGTCGTCGCCGGGCTGGCCGGGGACCAGGGCTCGGTACTCGGGACCTACGACGCCGCCGCGGGACGGGCGGGCATCGAGATCACCACGCCGAGTGGCACGAGCGTGGTCAAGACCGCTCCGGCGGACCTGCGGGCGCCGTTCGGGTTCGCCGTGGTGGTCAACGAAAACGCGGTCACGGTGCTGGCCGACACGGGAGCGGGCTGGCGGCCGCTGCTGACCGAGCGCGACCAGGTCCGCGCGCGGATCGACCTGCGCGACCCCGCGGTGCTGGGCAAGCTGGGTTACGCCTACGGGACCCGCGGGCCGGGCCGGCTGGGCCGGGTCCGCGCCGGCTACTTCGGCCAGGCCGGCGTCCGCGACCCGCACGTCGTGCAGCACGCCGACGGCCGGCCCTACATCCGCCACGGCAAGCTCTACCTGACCATGACCAACGCCGGGCTGGGGTTCTTCCAGCAGGCGCACTGGGCGGTGTGGACGCTCGACCTCGCCGATCCGGCGAAGCTGGAGCAGGTGGCGACGCTGTTCTTCGCCCGCGATGGCGTCGTGCTCGGCGACCACGCCGGCCAGATCGTCCGCGACGACGAGCACGACCGGTTCATCCTGCTCATGAGCTCCTGGGGTGACTTCGCCTTCAACGGTGTGCACGTGCGCCACACCGTGACCCGCGCGGACGTGCTTTCGGGCGTGCACGTGCTCCCCACCGAACGGCTGCCCCTGCCCACGACCGTCAGCTCGTGGGACCCGGCGCTGACCAGGATCGACGGCCGCTGGCACATCGCGTTCGTGGAAAGCCCGGCACAGCAACCGTCCTTCGTGTTCCACCCGGCGCTGGCGGCCGCGGCACCGGGCGCCGGCTACGACCGCGGCCTGACCCTGCTGGGCGCCGACACCTCGGTCGGCCAGACCGAAGGCACGATCCTGCAGCGGGTCGGCGGCCGGTGGTACCTGTTCGCCAGTGACGGCGACGCCCGCGAATACCCCGTCTACGACCTGCGGCTGCGCAAGCTGGGCACGCTGAACGCGCCGTACGGCACCAACATCCCGCACCCGATGCTCGTGCGCGTCGGCAACCGGTGGTGGCTGACCACCTTCGACGGCACCCAGTACGCCGAAGACGTCCTCGGCTACGGCGGGCACGGCGACTTCGTCCTGATGCGAGCCCGGCGGGAAGGTCGCGAATGACCAAGGCCGGGCAGTCAGCTGCGGCAGCGAGCTGTCAAGCTGCCCAATTGGCCCGATTGGCCCGGTTTCAGGTGCTCGCCCACAGCCGTGAATGGCCCATTAAGGGACATAGAGTCCCTCAATGTGCCATTCACAGCCTTCCGTTGACCGCTTGCGCGGCAGAGGAATCCTTAACCAGCACGCCGACCAGCCATCGGTGACAGGCGCCGGCACGTGGCGTCAACCTGCAATGGTGACAACGAAAGCGCCGTGTGTTCGAACGCATCGAACGGTTCGCACCGGATGCGGCAACCTTTGCTCCGACCGTTGAGAAAGCGCTTACTCAAGTACTCGACTGATCGGGTCGTCGAGGTTGACATCCGGTGGACCCCCTGGTTTGAATCGGTTCATCGCGGCGGTGACGAGCTGACCGGAGGCCGACGATGTCCCCGCAGTCCCCTTTCACCAGAAGATCCTTCCTCGGCGGCGTGTCCGTACTGGCCGCCACGGCGGCCGCCCCACCGGCGGCCGGAGCGGCGGCCCCGGGAGCGAGCGCGCCCACGGCGGCGAGCGCCGAAGCGAGCCTGCACTGGCTCGACGGCAAGCCCGCCGCCTCGGCGGGCTGCGCCTTCGGCGTTCCCTGGCCGAGAGGCGCGTTGTCCAGGACCGTGCCGCTGGCCCTGCACAGCGGCGACGGGGCCCCGGTCCCGGTGCAGTCGTGGCCGCTGGCGTACTGGCCGGACGGCTCGGTCAAGTGGACCGGCCACGCCGTGACCTCGTCCGCCACCGCGGAAACCTTCAGGCTGGCGCCGGGAACGCCCGCGGCGCCGCCGGCGCCGGTGACCGTGCGCCGTTCGCCGCGCGAAATCGTCCTGACCAACGGAACAGTCGAGCTGAAGATCGCCACGACCGGCGCCGTCGCCGTGCCGTCGCTCTCCCGGGCCGGGCGGGTCGTCGCCCGCGACGGCGAGCTCGTGCTGCGAACGCAGGACCAGCCGGACGACGCCGACGACTCCCGGGCGCCACGCCGGGAGGACTGGACCGGGATCGTCGAACGGGCCGAGGTCGAGCAGCCGGGGCCGGTGCGCGCCGTGGTGAAGCTGACCGGCCGGTACCGCCGTGACCGCGGCCGCGGCGCCCGGGCGATCCTGCCGTGGACCCTGCGGATCTACCTCGGGGCGGGCGACGACTCCCTGCGCGTCGTGCACAGCTTCCGCTGGGACGCCGACGAAAACCACGACTTCGTCCGCGGGCTGGGCCTGCGGTTCTCCGTTCCGCTGACCGACGAGCCGCACAACCGCCACGTCCGCTTCGGCACCGCCTCCGGTGGCGTGTGGGGTGAACCGGTGCGTGTGCTCACCGGCCTGCGCCGCGACCCCGGCACGGCGGTCCGGACCGCCCAGACGGCAGGCACGGCCACCCCGCCGGTCGCGCAGTGGGGCCAGCAGGTCCGCGACGGCTACCAGAAGCTGGCCCTGTGGAACGACTTCACCCTGTTCCAGGAGTCGGCCCGCCACTTCGCCGTGTGGAAACGCACCAGCGCGGCCGGCAGCTGGCTGCGGCACGCCGGCCGCGGTGACCGCGCCTCCGGCTTCGGCTACGTCGGCGGCACCGGCGGCGGCCTCGGCTTCGGGATGCGCGACTTCTGGCAACGGGCGCCGCGCTCGCTGGACGTCCGCGGCGCGGCCACCGACACGGCCACGGTGACGCTGTGGTCGTACTCTCCCCTGGCGCCCGCGATGGACCTGCGGACCTATGACACCGTCGCCCACGGACTCGATCTGTCCTATGAGGACGTCCAGGAGGGTTTCGCGACACCGCAGGGCATGATGCGCTCCACCGAGCTGCGGCTCTGGGCGATGGCGGCCACCCCGGCCAGGGACACGATCGCCGCGCTCTCGGCCATCCTGACCGCGCCACCGCAACTCGTCACGAGCCCGCAGACCTACCACGCGGCCGGGGTGTTCGGCCGCTGGAGCCTGCCCGACCGCAGCACCCCGGCCCGCGCCGCCCTCGAAGACGGGATCGCCCGGGAGATCGGGTTCTACGCCGACCAGGTCGACGAACGCGAATGGTACGGGTTCTGGCACCACGGCGACGTCATGCACACCTACGACGCGGACCGCCACGAGTGGCGCTACGACGTCGGCGGCTACGCCTGGGACAACGCCGAACTCGGCACCGACGCGCTGCTCTGGTACGCCTTCCTGCGTTCGGGCGATCCGCGGACGTTCCGGCTCGCGCACGCGATGACCCAGCACGTGTCCGAAGTGGACACCCACCACGCCGGCCGGTTCGCCGGGCTCGGGTCCCGCCACTCCGTCGTGCACTGGGGCGACGGCGCGAAGGAAGCCCGCGTCGGCGAGTCGTTCACGAAACGGTTCTCCTACTACCTCACCGCCGACGAGCTGCTGGGCGACCTGATCCGGTCCTCCCTGCAGGCGGACGAGACGCTGCGCACGGTGGATCCGCTGCGCGCGGTCCTGCCGCCCCAGACGAAGGCGCCGGCCAGGATCCGGATCGGACCGGACTGGTACGCGCTGGTCAGCAACTGGCTGACCGAGTGGGAACGCACCGGTGACGTCCGCTGGCGCGACCGGATCGTCACCGGCATGAAGGACATCGCGGGCTTCCCGGCCGGGCTGTTCACCGGCGAGGCGGGCAGCGCGGTCGGCTTCGACCCGGCGACCGGTCACCTGGTGAATCTCGAGAAGGGCGACTTCGACGGCGGCTACAACCTCTCGATGGCCTTCCTCGGCGAGCAGATCCTCTGGGAGACTCTCGACCTGGTCGACGTCCCCGAGTTCCGCCGGACCTACCTGGACTTCGCCCGCTACGCCCAAGCCACCTCGGCCGAAAAGATCGCCCGCTACGGCCGCGACTTCAACCCGGGACTGTTCAAGACCATCTACTCCCGCGTCACGGCCTGGGCCGGCGAACAACTCGGGGACGCGACCCTGCGCCGTCGTGGCTGGGACCAGTTCACCAGCGACCCGGCGGGCAAGCCGTGGCCGCCCGCCGAACACGTCACCGGCAGCGCGGTGGCCGGCCCGGTGACGGAGATCCCGACCCGGACCACCACGAACCCCGCGGGCGACTTCGCCACGTTCGCCACGAACGACTTCGCCCAGCGCAACCTCGCGATCATCTTCCTGCTCGCCATCGCCCCGGAGGAAGCACCGTGAAGATCGCCGGAACGGCCATGGCCGCCGTGCTCGCCCTCGGCGCGCTCCCGGCCGTGGCGGAGGCGGGACCGCGCTGGAGCGTGTGCACGGCCACCTGTTCTTTCGACGTCCCCTCAGGCGACTACGAGATCGACGTGCTCCTGGGCGGCCGGGACGCCGGGTCGACCGGCCTCGACGTCGAGGCCCGGCGGATCGCGCTCGCTCCGGTGGCCACCAAGCCGGGACAGCACGTCCACCGGTCGGTGACCGTCGAAGTGCGCACCCCGGAGGGCATGCCGAGCGGTGAAGAAGGACCGGGCGCCCCCGGGCTGCAGGTGCGGCTCACCGGGACCGCGCCCCAGCCCGTCCGGATCGCCGTGACGCCCCGCCCGCGCGTCCCGCGGATCTTCGTGATCAGCGACTCCACCGCCGCCGACTGGGCGAACCCGCCGAAGAACGGCTGGGCCCAAGCCCTTCCCGGGTACTTCCGCGCCGGCGTGAGCGTGGCGAACTACGCCCAGTCCGGCGCGAGCACGGTCAGCTACCTCGCCGACCCGCGCTACTTCCCGCGCGTACGCCCCATGATCCGGCCCGGCGACACCGCGCTGATCCAGCTGGCGCACAACGACAAGCAGACGACCGAAGACGTCTACCGGGCCAACCTCGCGACCCTGGTAGACGGCGTCCGGGCGCAGGGCGGGGCCGCGGTGCTGGTCACTCCCCCGGTGCGGCACCGGTTCGGCGCGGACGGGAAGCTCACCCCGCTCGGCTTGGTGGTGAACAACCTGGGCGTGGACCTGCCCGCGGTGATGCGCGACGTCGCGCGGCTGCGGAAGGTCCCCCTGCTCGACCTGACCGCCCGCAGCCAGGCCCTCCTGGAAGGCCTCGGTGAGACGGCGTCCTGGCCGCTGTACCTGACCGTGGAGCACGATGGCGTCCAGGACGCGTCCCACCTCAGCCGCTACGGCGCCGAGCAGTTCGCCTCGCTCGTCGCGCGGGCCGTCAGCGAAGCCCGGTTGCCGCTGTCGCGGTTCCTGCGCCCGCAAAACCCCTGACCCCGCTCATGATGGCGTCGATGATGCCCTGGTGGGTCACCGCGTAGGACCTTCGGTCGAACAGCCCGAAACCGTACCTGTCGTTCGCGCCGTTGTCCCAGTAGACGGTGGCCGCTCCGTATTTCTTCGCGGTGGCGACGATGGCGCGCGCGAAGTCCGCGCGATACCGGTTGCTCGACGAATCGAACGGCGACTTGTCGATCGAACCGTATTCACCGACGACGACGGGGTATCCCTTGGTGACGAATTTGTCGTACATCATCTTCAGCTGCGCGTCCAGGTAGTCCTCCTGGCCCCAGGTCGACTTCTTCGCCGGATTCGTCGCTCCTCGGCCCCATTGCGTGATGGTGCCACCCTCCTCGCCGGCGAAGTCCCAGGGACTGTAGTAATGCACGGAAATCATGATCCGCTGTTCGTTTCCGGGAATGGTGGACGACCGATACCGGTCCGTCGGAAGCACGAAGCCGTAGTTGCCCGCGGTGTAGTCGATGTTGGTGTTCCAGCCGGCGATGAGCAGCCAGCGCGAGCTGTTGTTCCCGCCGGCCTTCCGCACGGTGTCCACGAAGATCTGGTTGTAGGCGTTGATGTTCGAGTAGCACGGCTGGGTCGGCCTGCCGTACTGGCCGTCGAACTCTTCGTTCATGGACTCCAGGATCAGGCGCTGGTCGTAGTTCTGGAACCTGGCGGCGATCTGCTGCCAGGCCTTCTGGTACTTGGCCTTGATCGCCGTCTGGTTGGACGAGTCACAGATCAGCCAGGAGCCGGTGATCGTCTTGTAGCCGTCGCCGTGCATGTTGACCAGCACGTGCAGGCCCCGGCCATAGGCGTAGTCGACGACCTGCTGGATCCGGTTCAGCCAGGAAGGATTGATCGTGTAGTTCGGGCCAGGCCCGATGTACCCCAGGTAGGAGACGGGGATCCGAATGGTCTTGAAGCCCGCCGCCTTCACCTTGTCGATGAGAGCCTGCGTCACGGTCGGCAGGCCCCATGCCGTTTCGCTGGGATATCCGTTGGCGTTGGCTTCCAGCTGGTTACCCAGGTTCCAGCCCGCGCCCATGTCGGCGACGATCTGCGAAGCGCTCAGCTGGTTCACGGTTTCGGCCGGCGCCTGATTCGCCAATCCGGAAACGGAGGCGGTGAGCGCCATCGTAGCGGCAATCAGAACGGATCTTGTTCTTCCTGCTTTTTCCGGCACAGCTGATCCTCTCTCGACACTGAGGGCGGTCGTGGCCGTCATGCGACCCTGCGTAACACAGTGCAACATGATTGATTCACACAGTCAATCCCTGTCCATGAGGGAAATCCTTACCTGCGACCGAGTGGCGATCGAAAGAATCGAAGATTCGAAAGAATCGAAATTCGGTCGCGCGGAGTTCGGCGGTTCAGCCGCCGTTCGCCATGACCAGCAGATAACCGGCGACGAACAGGAGCGGGCCCGCGATGGTGCCGATCAGGAGGCAGCCCGAGCCGGTCCGCACGCCCTGCTCGATCCGGTCGGTCACTGGACAGCCAACCGCGTCTGAACGACTCCTCGCTCAGGACCCGCGGGCGATCAGGCCTCGCAGCTGGGTGCTGTGCCGCGCGGAGCTCACGTCCTCGTCCACCACGCGCCGCACCGGCGGCCGGTGCTCGGTCCGGCTCGACCGGTGCTCGGGATGCACGAGGCGGCCGTCGACGAGCACCGATCCGGTCTCGTCCCGGACCGCGAACGCCATGGCGCCACCGGTTTCCCAGACCAGTTCCGTCGAGCCGCCGTCGGAGGTGGTGCGCTCCACCACCTGGCTGAAGTACCACACGCACGGCTCACCGGACAGCGGCGCGGTCAACGGCCCCGCCGGGCCGGGCCGGGTCCACCCCTCGACCGCGCACAACCCCTGCCCCGGCGCGGTCACGTCGGCACACCGCGAGACGGCCAACCGCGCGACCCGCCTGCGCTCCCGGCGGTCACTCCAGGTCAGCAGGGCCCACACCGGCATCAGGACGGTCAAGGCGCCACCGGAGGCCAGCAGCACCACCCCAAGAGCCGTCATCCGGTCCCCCGCTTCGCCGCCGCGACCTGGGGAAAGGCTACCTGGCGTCGGCGCCGCCCGAGGCGGATCGCCGCGAACGGACTCAGCGGCGCCAGGTTCCCACGCCGTCGAGGAGCCGGTCGATGAGCCCGTCGGAAACCGCTTCCCGCTGCATGGCCGTGCGGTAGACGATCGGCCCGACCAGCATCGCCGTCAGATCGGCCGGATCGGCGTCCGACTCCAGTTCCCGCGCGGCGACGGCCGATCGGATCGCCGCGTGGATCCGTTCCCTGATCACCTTGTTCGACTCGTCGCGCCGGCGGGCGATCTCCGGGTCCCAGAGCGCCGACTGCATCAAGGTGAGCGAGAGGCCGGCGACAGCGGGGGGCATCAGATCGTCGGCCATCTGCCGGAGCTGCCGATGCAGCCACGGCCGGACCGGCGTCTCGGGATCCTTGAACAACGGCAGATCCGCGCCGTCCATCACGTCGAGCAACAGCTGCTCGGATCGCGGCCAGTGCCGGTACACGGTCGCCCGGCCCACGCCGGCCTCCTGGGAAACGCGCTGATGAGTGACCGCGCCGGGCCCTTCGCTCGCCAGCAGCCGCCGGGCCGCGACCAGGATCGCCTCCCGGGAACGCGCCGCGCGCGGGTCCGTCGAGTAACTCACCGCCGCATGATACGAGCCGCTTCGAAGATCCGTTCGGCGAAACTATGAGACAGTTGACTCATAGTTTGCCCCGTGGCAGAGTGCGTTCTATGAGACACGCTGTCTCACACTTATTAGGCGGGAGCGGACCATGACAGATCCCCGGCAGCCCACTGTGCTGGCGACCGGCCGGCGGGCGGACCACTGTCCCTTCGAACCGGCGGCCGAACTGACCGCGTTGCGCGAACGACCCGGTCTGCCCGTCATCCCCCGCCACCACCCGTTCTTCGGGCAGTTCGACGCCCGCGCCGTCACCCGCTACGGCGATGTTCGCGCCGTGTTCGCGCACGAACACATCGGTGCCGACATGAACGCCGACGCCGACGCGCCGCGCACGTTGTTCAACCAACCCGGTTTCCTGCTCGGCTACGACGGGCCCGAACACTCGCGGCTGCGGCGGATGCTGGCCGGCGCGTTCACCGTCCGCAGGCTGCAGGACATGCGGCCGTGGATCGAGCGGATCGTCGCCGAGCACCTGGACGCGATGCACGAGTCGGGTCCCGTGGCCGACCTGGTGCAGGCGTACGCCCTGCCCATTCCCTCACTCGTGATCTGCGAACTGCTCGGCGTCCCCCGCTCCGACCGCGCCGACTTCCAGCACCGCAGCGCGGTGCTGCTCGACACCACCCGCACCGAGCAGGAACAGTTCGCCAACTACGCGGCGATGCACGCGTACATGGGCGAACTCGTCGGCCGGTCGCGCACCGAACCCGCCAGCGGAGTGCTCGGCGAAGTGATCCGCGAGCACGGCGACGAAATCACCGACGATGAGCTGATCGGCTTCGGCAACCTGCTTCTCATCGCCGGCCACGAAACTACCTCGAACATGATCGCGCTCGGCACCTTGGCCCTGATGCGGAACCCGGACCAGCTGGCCGCCGTCCGCGACGACGAGAACGTGGCGACCTCCGCGATCGAGGAACTGCTGCGTTACCTTTCCATCGTCACCTATCTCGACCGGCGCGCCACGACGGACCTGGACGTCGCCGGTCACCGGATCGCGGCCGGCGAGTGGCTGTCGCTGTCGGTCATGGCCGCCAATCACGACCCCGCGCTGGCCGGCGGGAACGCCGGTCTCGACGTGCGCCGCAAACCGGTGCCACACCTGGCTTTCGGCTTCGGCGCCCACCAGTGCCTCGGTCAGCAGCTGGCCCGCGTCGAACTCAAGGCGGCATTGCCCGCGCTGCTGCGCCGCTTTCCGGCGCTCCGCCTGGCCGTCCCGTTCGAGCAGCTCGAATTCCGGACCTTCTCCCCGATCCACGGCGTCACGTCGCTGCCGGTGACCTGGTGACCTGTTCACTGTGACCCGGGCGACAGACTGACCAGACGACGAACTGCCCGGCGCGCTCACGGAGGACCCCCCGGTCGGCCTGTGGCGCGCGTCACCAAGGCTCGCTGTCACAAGGGATCAGGGCACCGGTGTCTTGTGGGCGGCCGGGAACAACCCGGCCACGGAAACACCAAGGAGACATCGTGAGCAAGATCTGGTTCGTCACCGGCTCCTCGCGCGGCCTGGGCCGCTGCTTCGTCGAGGCGGCGCTGGCCCGCGGCGACAAGGTGGCCGCGGCCGCCCGCAACACCGCGAGCCTCGACGAACTGGTCGCCGGCTACGGCGACGCCGTGCTGCCCCTCGAACTGGACGTCACCGACAAGGCCGCCGTCTTCGCGGGGGTGAAGCGGGCCGCCGAGCACTTCGGCCGCCTCGACGTCGTCGTGAACAACGCCGGCTACGCCCAGGTCGGCGCGGTCGAGGAGCTGACCGAGCGGGAACTGCGCGACCAGCTGGAGACCAACGTGTTCGGCGCGGTGTGGGTGATCCAGGCCGCCCTGCCCTACCTGCGGGACCAGGGAGCGGGGCACATCATCCAGCTGTCCTCGGCGGCCGGGCTCGTCGCGATGCCCCTCGGCGGCGCGTACCACGTCTCCAAGTGGGCGCTGGAAGGCCTGAACGAATCCCTCGCCCAGGAGGTCGCCGGCTTCGGGATCAAGGTGACCGTCGTCGAGCCCGGCGGCTTCGCCACCCGGGACGGCAAGAACCCGGATCCCCTCGCCAACGGCCACCTGGCCGAGACCAACCCGGCCTACGACGGTCTCCGCGCCCGTCTCGCCGGGGCCGTCGCGAAGCAGCCCGCCGGCGACCCGGCCGCCGCGGCCCAGGCCCTGCTCAAGATCGTCGATGCCGATCAGCCGCCCCTGCGAGTGCTCTTCGGCGTGGGCTTCTACCCGCTGATCCAGCAGGTCTACGCCGACCGGCTCAAGACCTGGGCCGACTGGCAGGATCTCTCGGCGGAGGCTCAGGGCCGGACCGCCTGAGCCCGGCGCCGGGCTACTGTGCCGATCGTTACCGCGTGCCCGCGCGGGGTCGGCCTGCTTTTGGCCGGATCAGTAAATCGTTTGGGGCGCACGCACTCCTTCGGCAAGCTGGCGATCATGACCAGCGGGTGGGTGCGGCTGCAGGCCGTGGCGGTGTCCGGTTCGTCCGCCGAAGGGCTGATGCTGGCGGCCCTGCCCCTGCTCGCCGTGTCCGTCACCACCGATCCGCGCGAGGTGTCGCTCGTCAACGTCGCGGGGCAGGCGCCGTGGCTGCTGCTGTCCCTCTTCGCCGGCGTGCTCATCGATCGCGTGCGGCGGACCGCCGTCCTCGCCTGGGCTTACGCCGTGCAGGCCGGGGCGGCGGTCGCGCTCGCCGTCGTCGCGTCCGCCGGCTTGCTCAGCCTGCCCGTGCTGCTGGTCGTCGCCTTCGTCGTCACCTCCGCGCAGGTGCTCGGCGACGGCGCCAGCGGCGCGCTGGTGCCCGAACTCGTCGAACCCGGACGGCTCGCCGCCGCCAACGCGCGGCTCACGGTGATCGACCGGGGCGTGGTGCAGTTCGTCGTGCCGCCGCTGACCGGGTTCCTCGTCGCCGTCACCGCCGGGGCGCCCGCGTGGCTGGCCGCCGCCTGCGCGCTGGTCGCGCTGCTGCTGGCCCGCCGCATCCCGTCGCGGTCCGTGGTGGCCGCGACGACCCATCCGCTGCGGGACCTCTCGGGCGGGCTCGCCCACCTGGTCCGGACACCCCTGCTGCGATCGATCACCATCAACGTGGCGCTGGGCTCGTTCGCCGCCAGTGCCGGCAACTCGATGTTCGTGCTCTACGCGACGCAGGTCCTGCACGTCGGCTCGGTCGGGTACGGCCTGCTGCTCGCCTGCCTCGCCGTCGGCTGGGTCGCGGCGTCGTTCGTCGTGCAGCGGATCGTCGACCGTCTCGGCTACTCGTGGTCGATGCGGCTCGCGCAGAGCCTGGGCGCGGTGGCGCCGCTGCTGCTGGCCGTGCTCCCGCCGTGGCCACCGCTGATCGGCGTGGTGCTGGTCTTCCTGACCTCGACGGTGCTGGTCTGGAACGTCTGCTCGCAGTCCAGCCGCCAGCGCTTCACGCCGGCTCCGCTGCTCGGCCGGGTGCTGACCAGCCACCGCGCGCTGGCCTGGGGTTTGACGCCGCTGGGCGCGCTGACCGGCGGCCTGGTCGCGGCCCACTGGAGCCTGCGGAGCGTCTGGCTGGTGGTCGCCGCGATCCAGGCGCTGAGCGCGGTCCTCGTGTGGTTCCAGCTCTCCCCCGCCGCGTTCCGCCGGACCGAGCCGGCCGCCGCGCAGGCGGAGCCGGCCTGACACCGGGTGGCGTGCCGGGTCGGGGCACCGGCACGCCACCCGGACGTCTACTCCCCGATGGCCAGCGCCACCGCGCCCAGCAATGCCGCGTCCTGGTCGAAGCGGGCCGGCACCAGTTCCGGCGGGAACGGCACCGCGTGCGCGAGCCGGTCCGCCAGCGCCGGCAGCAGCACGTCCGCCGACCGGACGAGCCCGCCGCCGACCGCGATGCGCTCGGGGTCGAGGGCGATCGCCAGGTTGGCCACGTGCATCGACAGCTCGTCGAGCGCCGCGGTCACCAGTTCCTTCGCCTCGACGTTCTCCTTGGCCAGCGCGAACAGCTCGCCGGCGGTGACCGGGCGGCCGAGCAGAGTGCTCGCCCGGCCGCCCAGCCCACGCCCACCGACGGCTTCCTCGAGCGGCGCCGCTCCGCTCGCGAAGCCCTCGGTGTCCTGCGGCGAGAGCAGGTTGTACCCGATCTCGCCCGCAGCTCCGTTGGCGCCGGTCAGCACCCGGCCGCCGACCAGCACCGCCGCGGCGATGCCGGTGCCCAGGGAGAGGAACACCGCCGGGTCGGCCCCGTTCAGCGCGCCCCACCGCCATTCCGCCAGCGCCGCGGCCTTCGCGTCGGTCCCCACGGAGATCGGCACTCCCCCGAACTCCGCGGCCACCAGTTCACGCAGGCGCAGCTGCTCCCAGCCCGGCACGTTCGGCGCGAGCAGGATCTGCTCCGGCAGCACGATCCCCGGGCTGACGACGCCGATCGCGGCAGGCTCCACGCCCGCGCCGGCCAGCAGGCTCCTCGCCCCGGCGAGCGCGCGCACCACCACCTGTCCGGCCCCCGCGTGCGCGTCGGTGTCAAGCCGGCGCGTGGCCAGCAGGGTCCCGTCGCGGTCGGCGAGCCCCAGCGCCACCTTCGTGCCGCCGAAGTCGATCCCGAGAATTCGTTCCCCTGTCACTCCGAAGACCCTCCAAACGGGCCGATCTTGCGTTCCAGGACGGGCTGCGGCGACTCGCGCTCCTCGGAACGAGTGGGTGAACTCACGACGTGCCCCTCCGTGCAGTAGTTAGTAAAGTTTCTTAACATACAACGGGCAGGGTCGAAAGGGGTTCGGCCGGTAAACTTGCGGCAACGCACGAGGGCCGGGTAGGGCAAACCGGGCCACCGGTCGGAGCCCCGGCGAGCACCAGCGCCGGGCCCTGGACCGCGGCGACCCGGCTCGTGCGCCCCAATGTGGCGTTCGGTGCGTCCAACGCACCGAACGCCACATTGGGTGCGCTGGACGCAACCACCGCCCCA